>PWFZ01000134.1 GCA_003555185.1 Balneolaceae bacterium
AAAGCACACAGCTTTTAAAATTCATTGAGGTAAATATAGAAGAAGGGCTATCTCAATACTCACATCTCACGACTCAAGACTATTATTGTACCCGGGAAGGGACTCGAACCCTTACAATGTTGCCATTACTGGATTTTGAATCCAGCGCGTCTACCATTCCGCCACCCGGGCTTGTTGGGATGCCAAATATAAGAAGGCTGACCCTCAATAAAAACAGCGTTGTTTAGAAAATTATTGCCAATTTCACAGATCGATAATTCTACTGCTTTTAGTAAATCATTTCATTTTTCAAGAATATGAAATGAACTCGATATTTTTTGTAACAAAAGGGTATCCTGTCGCTCTATTAATTTACAAATACTTTCGCAAGGCTTTGGGGAAGAACCATTTTTAAAAAAGTAATCAAGCACAAAGACTCTAACAGGTTCAAATTTCATCCACTATGCAAAAACGCTACATATTATTTCCGCTCTTACTTCTTCTCACATTTTCATGCTCAAAATTCTCCGCTAACGATCCTGATCCTATCAGTGTAAGTGGTGTTGTAACAAATAGCAGTGATGAGCCTGTCGAAGAAGCAACCGTCACTATCCTCTCCCCTTCACCTGAAGAAACCACAGTCACAGATTCAGAGGGTTCATACAATTTTTCGCGATTTATTGAAGAATCTGTCACCTATAATATTGAAGTGACGAAGGATGGTTATCAAAACAGCACACGGCAGTTTACAGTGGATCCATCAAACAGCATTAATTTCCCTGATTTTAAGCTCGCGTTACCGGGAGAAGATAATAGTGATGACGGAGATGATAATAATGACGATAACGGAAATAATACGGGGTCACAAGGGTCCGCATTTATTACCCTGGATAATATCACCAATCAAACCATACAGGTAAAAGAGACCGGTGGAGTTGAAACCACACAGTTTAATTTTGTAATTACAGACTCTGCAGGAACTCCGGTTGATAATCAAAATGCTGTTTATGTCCATTTTGACATTGCTGAAGGACCCAATGGTGGAGAAAGTATCTATCCGGACTCTGTGCTTACGAATAATGGTGAAGCTATCGCATCATTAACCAGTGGAACAGCAGCCGGTGTTGTTCAGGTCAGAGCCTCGTTTACAAGAGATGAAGAGGTTCATGTATCAAAGCCTGTATCTGTAACTATTAGCG
The DNA here is from genome assembly GCA_003555185.1 of Balneolaceae bacterium. Lineage (GTDB taxonomy): Bacteria > Bacteroidota > Rhodothermia > Balneolales > Balneolaceae > SW132. The sequence goes on from PWFZ01000134.1 coordinate 1,179, forward strand.
GGGGACTGCCTGATACAAATCATTTTGAAGTGAAATCTGACCGTAAAAACCAGGTTGCGGACGGTACAAGTCAAGATAATACCATTACCGTCCTTTTGGGTGATAAATATGGCAATACAGTTAGGGAAGGAACTGCTGTGTATTTTACGACAAACAAAGGAACGATTGACGGTGACAGGACTACTGATCAGAATGGAACTGTATCTGCTGACTTGCGATCTGTAAATGCTGCACCGGGAACGGCTACGGTGACAGTAAAAACGATCGATGAGAATAGTACGACCATCGAAAAAGGTGTGGAGATTGTTTTTTCAGGATCCCCCCTCCTGTCTGTTGAATCAGGCAGTATAGATGTAGAGAACTTTACGAGGGAAGATTTTTCCTACACCCTGCAGGATAATAATGGAAACCCTATGGCAGAGGGGACAAATGTAAATGTTTCCTTCAATAATGAAAATTTAGAACTGACCGGTGACATCGATTTTACATTGGGTGATTATTCAGAATCAGGGGACGGGAAAACTGACTTTGGTTTCCAGGTTACAAAACTGGATGATGTTGAAATCTCTGGAAATCTAAGCCTTACTATTCTTGCCGAAGGACCTAATGGGTCTACACGGAAAACTCTCACATTCGGTGGAGATGACCTTGAGCCTGCGGAGCCGGGATCTATTTATTTATCCTCCTCCTCTGCTAATAGCATTGGTGTAAAAGGAACCTCTCAACGAGAAGATGCAACGTTTACATTTATTGTTCAGGACAAAAATGGTAATCCGGTTGGAAGAGAAAATCCTGCTGAAGTAACATTTAATTTCGGAAATCAACCTAATGGCGGTGAGAGTTTGTCTCCAACAACTGCAACCACAAATAACAATGGGGAAGTATCTACCACGTTAACAAGCGGAACAATTGCAGGAACAGTTCAGGTAATTGCAGAAGTAAAATCAGATAATGGGGATGAAATATTATCAAAACCCGTAGCTATAGTCATCCATTCAGGACTTCCGGACCAAGATCATTTAACATTTAGATCAGAGCGTAATAATATTCCTTATCAAGAAGTTGGTACTAAAGTTACTGTCACCCTCCTGGCGGGAGATCGCTATGGAAATAATGCCCAGGCAGGTACAATGGTATATTTCACCACAGATGGTGGATTTATAGAGGGATCAGCAGCCATAAACGAACAAGGTGAAGCTACCACACAACTTACCATTGCCAACCCTTTCCCACCGAATGGAATTGCCACATTAACGGCAACTACAGCGGATGATCAACAGAATGAAATATCAGAAACACACCAGGTCGTCTTCTCAGATTCTCCACAAATCAACATCGAATCCGGAAGTATTGATCCAGAGAATTTCACGAGTGAAAACTTTACCTATTCACTTAAGGATTCTTACGGAAACCCTCTTTCAGAAGGGACTACTATCTCTGTAGAAATAGATAATCAAGACATAGAGTTATCCGGAGATATTGATGTCGCTTTAGCGGATTATTCACAAGGTGGGAATGGGAAAACAGAGTTTGGTTTTAGAGCTTCAAACCCTTCAGGGGAAGAAATATTTGGAAACCTTACACTTACCATTTCTACAGAAGGACCAAATGGAAGTGAAAGAGAAACAGTAACATTTGAAGGCAGTGAGCCGGAACCGGAAGAACCGGGGTCCATATACCTTGAATCGGTTTCTACGAATACAATCGGTGTGAAAGGAACCATGCAGAGAGAAGACGCACAGCTTACATTTATCGTACAGGATAAAAATGGAAATCCGGTCGGTGACGAAAATGCTGCTGATGTCGAATTTAGCTTTGGCAGCCATCCTAACGGAGGAGAAGAACTTTTCCCTGCTACAGCTACTACAAATTCACAGGGAGAAGTTACAACGACACTAACAAGTGGTACAGCAGCCGGTACTGTACAGGTTATTGCTGAGGTTATAACAAGTAACGGTGATGTAATTTTATCTAAACCTGTGGCTGTAGTTATAGAGGCAGGACTTCCGGATGAAGATCATTTCACATTAGTTAACCTAAATAGCGAACAAAGAAACGTTGCATTTGAAATTGGCACCAAAGTCGAATATAGAGCCTATGTAGGTGATCGGCATGGTAATAATGCACAATCGGGTACCATGATATATTTCACAACTGATGGGGGATATATTGAAGGTTCTTCTCCGATAAACGACCAAGGAGAAGCCACAGTAACTTTGACTGTAGCAGATCCATATCCACCTAATGGAATCGCAACAATAACGGCTTCAACCGGTGACGATCTTCAAAATACTATCACATCGGATACTGAAACTATGTTTTCCAGAGATCCAATTATAACGATTGACCCTGAAACGTTTGCCTTGGGTAATGGAGAGGATCAAACATTCAATTACACTGTTATGGACAGTAATGGAAATCCAATGGTAGCGGGTACATCAATCACTGTGACAGTTGAAGGTGAAGATATTGAGGTCATAGGAGATGTGGATATCACAGTTAATGCACCAAACAGTGACTTTTCAAATCTTGATCAACTGACAAATTACACCTTCAATTTCCGGGACTCCGATAGAGATAAAGATGAAAACACTCCAGTTTATATTACAATTGAAGTTGAAGGAGAAAATGGAACCGCCAGAAAAGTAATTACAGGCACGAAAAGCAAAGTTGCCCCCTAAATTTAATCGGGTGCAGATGTATCTGCACCTCAATTTTTCATCGGAATAATTCACTTACTTGTTTGTGATTCAGTGCGTACCTTTAGCAAATAAATCAGATCAACAAAAACAGACTACGTACTTGTAATGACTACAACCTCAACAGCCACTGCACATTCGTTTGCCCATACTGATTCAGAAATTAAATCATTTATTGATGGTCTGACCACACTGAATGTGAAAGGCTCTTATCATCTTACGCTGTTGGTAGGAAGTAATAAAAGGGCCAAGAAAAGTTTTTTAGACGATGTGGCTAAAAAAAGTGAGTCCGTTACGTCTATTAATTTAAGTGATGTGATTTCTGCTGATGAGGATGAGAGTTATAAAAATATTGACGAGTTGTTCAGTAAACTCTCAACGTCTGACAAATATATTTACCTGGAGGACGGTGATACCTTTAGTGGTGTGTATACCAGCTTCTCCTATTCTACTCAGCGTTACGCAACTCCACAGGAACGATATTTTATTGATAAAGTGAAGGAGTCAGAAAAAGTCGTTTTCCTCGATATATTAGACCCGAGTGCCGCAAGTAATACCCTAAAACGATTTGCTCAAACAATTATCACATTTGAAGAGCCAACATCATTTGTTGATAAAATACTTTATAAAATCAGTAAGCTGCGTGTTCATGGTCACAATTTTGAGAGCAAAAGAAAGGTAAAGCAGGTAGCAGGTAGCAGGTAGCAGGTAGCAGGTAGCAGGTAGCAGGTAGCAGGTAGCAACTTAT
>PWFZ01000291.1 GCA_003555185.1 Balneolaceae bacterium
AAGAAGAATCTGAACGCCCTTATTCTTAAGAGCAGTGCCACACAATACAGGAGTAATAGTTCTTGCAAGTGTAGCCATTCTGACAGCGTTGTTGATTTCTTCTTCTGAAATCTCCTCGTCCATCAGATACTTCTCCATAAGAGTATCATCCTGGTCAGCAATATTTTCCAACATCAGCTTACGAAACTCAGCTGCTTTTTCCTTCAGTTCTTCAGGAATGTCAATCACATCATACTTGGCACCGAGAGATTCATCATCCCAAACGATTGCTTCCATATTGATTAGATCTACAATTCCTTTAAAATTCTCTTCAGAACCAATTGGGATCTGAATAGGAATTGGATTTGCACTTAATTTCTCGCGCATCTGCTCAACAACATTGTAAAAGTCTGCACCGGTACGGTCCATCTTATTTACAAATGCCATACGAGGCACTTTATATTTGTTAGCCTGACGCCATACTGTTTCAGACTGAGGCTGTACGGCTCCAACTGAGCAGAATACTCCAATAGCACCATCAAGTACACGTAGAGATCGTTCTACTTCAACAGTAAAATCAACGTGACCCGGTGTATCAATTATATTGATACGATTATCTTTCCAGATACAATGTGTAGCAGCCGAAGTAATAGTTATACCTCTTTCCTGCTCCTGCTCCATCCAATCCATAGTGGCAGCGCCATCATGAACTTCGCCCATTCTGTGACTTCTGCCTGTATAAAACAGGATACGTTCAGTCACAGTTGTTTTACCCGCATCGATGTGCGCCATAATTCCGATGTTACGCGTCCTGCGCATCTGATCGATAATTTTTGGATCTACTTTTGTCGTTGCTTCAGACATTGTATTAATTGACTTTTAAAAATTTCTTAGAATCTAAAATGTGCAAATGCTTTGTTAGCTTCTGCCATTCTGTGTGTTTCATCCTTCTTGCGTACCGCACCGCCTTCATTCTTGGCAGCATCCATCAATTCTCTACTTAATCGCAGTGCCATTGATTTATCGTTACGCTGACGAGATGCATTTATAATCCACCTCATGCTTAGTGCAGTACCCCTTGCGGAGCTAACTTCGATTGGTACTTGGTACGTTGCACCACCAACCCGCCTGCTTTTCACTTCTACAACAGGTGTTACATTACCCATTGCACTCCTGAAAATCTCGATAGGAGCTTCGCCTGTTTTTTCTTCAATAACTTCAAATGCCTGATACAATATCTTTCTCGCGACGCCTTTCTTGCCGTCCCGCATCAGGCTATTTACAAATCTTGTAACCAGCTTGTCATGGAAAATAGGATCTGGTTGTATTTCTCTTTTTTCCGCCTTTTTTCTGCGCATAATTTCTTAAGGTTAAGAGATCTCGTGTTACCCTTTTGGTTTTTTGGTACCGTAGTGGCTACGACCTTGCTTACGGTCATCAACGCCGGCTGTATCCAGCGTACCACGGACAATGTGATATCGAACGCCCGGAAGATCTTTTACACGACCTCCACGAATCAATACAATACTGTGTTCTTGTAAATTATGTCCTTCGCCGGGAATGTAAGCCGAAACTTCCATACCGTTTGTTAAACGAACTCTTGCTACTTTTCTAAGAGCAGAGTTTGGTTTCTTCGGTGTTGTGGTGTAAACACGCACACACACGCCACGTTTTTGTGGACAGTTCTGAAGAGCAGGAGCAGTTGTCTTACTCTTCTTACTTTTTCTACCTTTTCGAATTAACTGATTTATTGTCGGCACTTATTCACCTTTTTGTGTTCGTATAATCAAGAGCTGACTAAGTTAGCCATTTTTATATTTCGTTACCAACTTTTTTACCAAATTAATTTCTAAATAATCTATTACCCTTTATTAATGCCTTTAAACGAGTATATTATTTTTTAATGACGCAAATTAGGATTAATACTGTTATATAACAATATATCAATTTGAAATTACTCGACCTCCAAAAGCTAAGCACAAAACGGCTTACTGCACTCCGTTCTTCCGGTATAAATTCTGTCTCTGATCTTTTATACCTGTTTCCCAGAAGATATCTCGACAAATCAAACATTACCCCCATTCGATTATTGTCTGAATCTAATGAGCCCGTTAGCGTAGTGGGTACCGTAACAACCATGACCATTCAGGGATTTGCGCGCAACCGCAGGCTCGAAGTGATGGTTAAAGATGACACCGGTTCTCTGAAAGCCGTTTGGTTTAAGGGGTGGAAATATTATATAAGTCAGTTTAACGAAGGAGATTTGGTTTCCTTATTCGGTAAAACCAAACGTTATGGCAATACTATGAGCATGGCCCACCCGGATGTTGATGTTTTGGATACACCCGAAGACATTAGAAAGTACGACACCCTGCTGCCTATCTATCCGAGCAACCAGCATTTTTCTAAAACGTTTATCACTAATAAAATATTAACCGGGTGGATCAAACAAATTCTTTCATCCACCAAGCCAGGAGAATTTTTGCCGCCTGAAGTCTTGATCACTCATAATTTCCCCGAACGATCGAAAGCCTTCCACTACATCCATCAACCCACCTCCCTTAAACAACCGAGGGAGGCCCTGGAGCGCTTTAAGTATGAAGAGTTCTTTTTATTTGAGCTGAGCATGGCAAAAATGAAGCGCATTCAGCGAACAAGGGCAAAAGGCCACCCGTTAAAGCCGGGCAAGTTGACACAAACGTTTTTTAATGATGTGCTTCCTTTTGAACTAACGGATGGACAGAAATCTGCTCTGAGCGAAATCAGAAAAGATATTCAGCAGCCGGTGCAGATGAACCGACTTATTCAGGGAGATGTTGGCGCCGGAAAAACCATTGTTGCCATCGGTGCGATGTTAATGGCCGTTGCCTCCGGATACCAGGCGGCTATGATGGCCCCTACCGAGATCCTTGCCGAGCAGCATTACTTTACTCTTAAGAATTACCTGGAGCCCTTAGGTGTCCGATTCAGACTTTTGCTTGGCGGGCAAAAGAAATCGCTGCGGGATGATATACTAGCTGATATTTCCGGTGGCAACTGCAATATCGTTATTGGTACACACGCAGTTATTCAGGAGAAAGTGAAATTCAACAATCTTGGCTTGGCTGTGATTGATGAGCAGCATCGTTTTGGGGTTAAGCAGCGAAATGAAGTACTGCAGAAAGGTGACAATCCTCACCTGTTGGTGATGTCTGCCACGCCCATACCACGATCCCTGGCGATGACCGTCTACAGCGACCTGGATATTTCCGTCATTAAAGACCTGCCAGCAGGACGAAAACCGATCAAAACAGCGGTTAGAACGGACAAAGACCGTGAAGCGATGTATGAGTTTTTAGAGAAAACCGTTAAGGAGGGTGGTCAGGTTTATATTGTGTACCCGCTCATTGAAGAATCTGAAGCGCTTGATTTAAAAGATGCCACGATGGGCTTTGAAAAGCTGAAGAAGCGTTTTCCCGGGTTTAGTATCGGGTTGCTTCATGGGCAGATGAAGGCTGAGGAGAAAGAGGGAGTGATGGGCTCTTTTTCTTCAGGCGACCTCCATATTCTGGTTTCCACCACGGTAATAGAAGTGGGAGTTGATGTACCCAATGCCAGCGTGATGGTTATTGAGCACGCAGAACGATTTGGACTTTCTCAGCTTCATCAGCTGCGCGGGCGGATTGGCAGAGGCCCGCAGCAAAGCTACTGTATTTTGCTTCCGGGAGAAAAACTCAGTGAATCAGGCAGGTTTCGCCTCAAGAAAATGATTGATACCAATGACGGTTTCGAAATTGCCGAGGCTGACCTGAAACTGCGCGGACCCGGAGATTTCCTCGGCACCAAACAGAGCGGTCTCCCCGATTTTAGATTTGGGGATATTGTTGAAGACCGATTGCTGCTTGAACAGGCAAAGTCTGATTCATGGAGCCTCATCCAAAAAGACCCCGAGCTTGAGCGGTCTGACCTGCAGAAACTGAATGTGGTGTTTAAGCCTTACTTTAAAAAGAGACTGGAGTTTTTTGGGGTTGGGTGATTCAAGGCTCAGGGCTCAGGGCTCAGGGCTCAGGGCTCAGGGAAAAGTTTCAAATTTTATTACGTACACGCAGTCAAAAAGCTGTGAAGTTGAATTGTTCAACCGGTACAAAGACCTTCGTAAATCTTTGTGTCCTCGTGGCTAAACGGTGTTTTCTGATTGCTATATGGGAACTTTTTCAAGCAATTTACCTCTACCGACCCAACCGTTCTTTTAGTTTTCCCTCATGAATTTTCAAAAGCTCTTTTTTCTTGTAGTTATTCCGTGCTTCCTACTTACAGGATGTAATACTGTGGAGGCGAAAATTTGTATAAAAAACTGTTTTATTGAATCCGGCATTTCCAGCTGGTATGGGCATGATTATCCGGAAAGGTGTACGGCAAACGGTGAGACGTATAATCCGAAGAAATATACAGCCGCCCATAAATCACTGCCATTTAATACTATTGTCCGCGTGGAAAATTTGGATAATGGAAAAAGTGTCACTGTTCGTATTAATGACCGCGGCCCGTTTGTGGAAGGGCGTGTAATTGACCTGTCAAAAAAAGCTGCGGGTGATTTGGATATTCTTACCGTTGGCTTAGCTGACGTAGAAATTTACCTGGTAAAAGAAAGTGATAACCCTGAAC
>PWFZ01000375.1 GCA_003555185.1 Balneolaceae bacterium
AAATCACACTCTTCAGGCATAAATGTTTTAAACACACCTTCTTCTACATCAAATGCGGTTAGTTTTTCCAATACCTGATCAAACTCAACCCCATACGCACCTATATTTTGGATCGGTGCAGCGCCGGTGGTTCCCGGTATCAGCGCTAAATTCTCAATACCGCCAAATTTGTGCTTCACGCTCCAGCTAACTATATCGTGCCAAACCACGCCCGCACCCACCTTAACGATCACATCAGAATTAGTTTCTTAAATAATGTCTATTCCCGGTATAGATATTTTTAAAACGGGTTGCTTTAGATTTCCCTTCAGGAGAATGTTGCTTCCACCGCCCAGAAAAAACGGTTTATACTTCGAAAAAAAACCAATATTGAAGAGTTCTTCCAGTTCTTTAGCTGATTTTATCTCAACAAATGTTTCAGCGAAAGCATTAACGCCTAATGTATTGTAGACGGAGAGATCAACATTCTTTTTTATGGCTGGGAGATTAGGGGCATTTTTCTGAGCCTTACTCATCACAACTCCATATCTTTTTCTGTCTTAGCCGGTGTAATTGGTTTTACACGTAATTTTTTTACTCGATTATTATGCAACGAATGAACGGTTAATTCTAAGTTCTTATAAGTAATTCGCTCCCCAACATTGGGAATACGCTCAGTAAGATGATATATCAGTCCGCCAAGCGTTTCAAATTCATCATCGGAACTGGTAATATCGGTTCCCAGAATATCATCCAGATCATCCAGATCAATTTTGCCATCGAACAGATACACGCCATTTTTGAACTTGGTGAAAAGTTTTTCTTCTGAGTCACCATACTCATCCACAATATCACCTACAATTTCTTCAAGGATATCATCCAGCGTGACTATACCTTCAGTTCCGCCATATTCATCAACGACAATAGCGATATGTGTTTTTTCGTGCTGAAAATCACGAAGCAGGTCATCCAGTTTTTTTGTTGCCGGAATAAACAAGGCTTTTCTGGCAATTGTATTCCAGTTAACCGTGCTGTTTTTAAGCTCATTGTTGATATACGGCAATACATCTTTTGCGTAAATCACTCCTAAAATTCTATCCACATCGTTCTCGTAAAGCGGCATTCGTGACAATCCCTTCTCCTTGATCAGCTCAATCACTTCGGGCAGAGTCGCTTCAATAGAAACGGCTACAATATTAACCCTCGAGGTCATAATTTCCCGAACGGTGATATTTCCAAACTCAATCACATTCTCTATAATTTCTCGTTCATCACCGTGAATGGACCCCTCCTGCTCACTTACCTCAGCCATCGTTTTTAAATCCTCAGCTGTCATTTTACTCGATGGCTTTGGCAATCTGCCTTCGAGACTCATAGTACTGCTTGCAATTAATTTCGATATTGGAGTCAGCAATATAAAATTGGCATAAATAAAGCCACTCATAGCTCTTGAAACCTTTAGCGGATTATTAATAGCAATAACTTTAGGGGTAATCTCACTCAGTATTAAAATCATGAATGTTAAAACCACAATTTCAACCGCATAGACAATTCCGGTTTGAAGCCCATAAAAAACGGCCACTTTACCGGTTAATACTGCAGCAAATACAGAAGTCACTATGTTTGCAAATGTATTACCAATCAGAATAGTGGCCAACAACCGTCGTGGTTTTTCGAGCATTTTTAAAATGCGGCTGTCTTTTCCATCTGAGTTATGTCCACGATCCAGTTGGTCAAGCTGATTAATGATAGAGAAGAAAGCCACTTCAGACCCCGAGTAAAGGGCACTTATCAGTAGGCCCAAAATAATAACAGTAATTTCTACGGAGACCGTAAAAGCACCAAGACCTTCCGCCTGTTCGGCGAAAAGCATCATCATTTGATAAGTGATAAAAAGAACCGGATTACTTGGAGGTTCGTCTAATGTTTCCAAGAATAAATTCGTTGATTAAAGAAAAGTTTATACAAGTAAGAATAAAAAAAGGTGACAGTTTAAAATCAACTGTCACCTAAATTACGAAAGTTATTGGTGTGATATAATTCTTTTGCAATTAAAATGGAAGGTCATCATCCATGTCATCAAAAGAGTCGTCTATCACCGGTCCTTTATTGGCATTACTGGCAGAACTCTTTGCCGCTTGTTTATTACCACCGCCTCCACCGGATGAACCTTTACTGTCGAGCATTTGCATGTTCAATGCTTTAATCTCTGTCGTATATCGTTTTTGACCTTCTTTGTCTTCCCATTCATTTGTTTGAATTGGACCCTCAAAATAAACCAGCGAGCCTTTTTTAAGATATTCCTGACAAATTTCAGCACGCCTGCTCCAGGCTACAACTCTGTGCCACTCTGTGTTTTCCTGCTGCTCGCCATTTCTGTCTTTATAGCGCTCTGTAGTGGCAACATTCATTGTTGCTACAGCGGTGTTAGATTGTGTATAACGAACTTCGGGATCGGCCCCAAGTCTTCCAATTATCATTGCTTTGTTTAATGAACTCATAATCGAATCCTCATTTATTTTGTGTTTACATTCTATATTTATGAACCCAATTTTCAGGATTCCTTACACTTTTTTATCGAAGTGCCTCTTCAAGCTCCAAAGATGCATCACTGTTTTCGTCTCGATATTTAATAATAATAGGGCATGATACTGCCAATCCCTGACTTTTTCCCCATACACTGGATATCGGTCGGGTTCCCGGCACAACCACTGCATTTTCAGGAATTGCAGCGCCTTTTCCAAGCAATGTTTCATTAACACAATCATAAACCGGTACTGATTTTGAGAGTGTAACTCCCGGTGCTATTACTGCGCCGCGTTTTACCAATACTCCTTCAACAATAACAGCACCTGCACCAATAAAGCAATCATCTTCGATTACTACAGGGCTCAAGCCAATCGGTTCCAATACTCCGCCAATTTGAACTCCGGCGGATAAATGAACATTTTTCCCAATCTGTGCACATGATCCAACCAATGCATGGCTATCGACCATGGTGCCTTCATCTACATATGCGCCAATATTTACATAAGCCGGCGGCATTAAAATCACACCTTTTGCCACATAGGCCCCACGTCGGATAGAAGAACCGCCGGGTACCAGGCGAACGCCATCTTCAGGACTCATCAACCGTGGCGGTAGATTATCTTTATCAACAAACCCATCATAAATGCCGCTATAGCTTACATTTTTTCCGGCTTTGAAAGCTTCAAGAATTGCTTGTTTCACTTTTACGTTTGCCTTCCATGTTGCGCCCTCTTTTACTGCAGCACGTATGGACCCATCTTCTAATTGATCTAAAATATTTTTCCAGCTCATAACTATTGTTTGTTCAAATTATACCAGTTAGTAATTAATTCATCTGCTTTTATCAGGCGGGTTTTATCACTTATTTCACGATCGGTTAATGGCGCTCTTAAATAAGAAGTTTCAATCACACTTTTTTCTTTAAGCAACACTTTGGCAGGAATTGGGTTTGGCGCCATAAACATAGCTTTAATTGCATCAGACCATGTAGATAACAGCGATTCAGTTTCCCCGCTTAAACATTTTTCTACATATAGATTTGTAGCTTCCGGCCACACATTCGATGAAACCGACACCAAACCACTACAGCCAACGCGAGCGAAAAAAGGCGTCAACCCATCATCTCCACTATACAATGGCACATCAGGGCATGCGGATTTGAATGCCTGATATTCTTCAATACTTCCACTTGCCTCTTTTACGGACCAGAAGTTTTTATGTGATTTAACTTTCTTCAGAACCTCAACAGGGATTTTCACTCCGGTTCGTGACGGAATATTGTAAATCATGCACGGTTTTTTCGCAGAGTCCATCAATGAGTTAAACCATTCAGTCTGACCGATGGGGCCCGGCCGGGAATATAAGGGTGACACCAACAGGAATGAGTCGATACTCAATTCGTTGCATGACTCTATCCAGCTTTTTTGTGCTTCAAGGTTAAACCCACCAACACCGACCATAATCGGCACCGAAAGATTAAGGTTTGAAACATGCTCAACAACTGATTTTTTTTCGTCGTCCGATAATGCCAGTCCTTCACCTGTACTTCCAATTAACAGAATACCATTACCGGCACTTTCCTGTCTTTTAACAAGTTTCTCAAGATCTTCAAAATGGATGGATCCGTCAGTTTTCATCGGTGTGATGAGGGCGGTCCAAAGTTTTATTTTCTTCATATTTGTTTTTTAAAGGCTTCATCAAAAATAGTTGAAAACGGGTACACCCCGGGTGTAACCGAAGAATTGTCTAAAAGGTATTTCGCTGCCCACACTGCACCTTCAGCAAAAAGCTTACGGCTGTGTGCTTCATGTTTTAAAAATATTGATTCATTTCCGGTTTTAATACGCAGCTCATGAATGCCTTTCACATCTCCTTCCCGGGATGATGAAATCGATGCGTCTTTACCCAGCCACTCTTTCCAGGATAATGCCGTTCCACTGGGTGCGTCTTTTTTGTGTACGTGATGCGTTTCGTGGATATGAAACTGTGGATCATCCAGTAATGACGATCCTGCTCCAAATAACTCAAGTGATTTACGAACCAGATTCATTCCAAGACTGAAGTTCGACCCGATAA
>PWFZ01000288.1 GCA_003555185.1 Balneolaceae bacterium
GCTCTTCCGATCTGCTCCTGCATTATTGAGATGATTCCTATGTTTGCAGCCGGGCGTGTCATCGCGCCACTTTTGTACTTGTTCTGAATCTGTCAGGGTTTTACTCATGGGATGAAATGGGCTTGGAGACTTTTAGTTTTGAATGAGTAAAATATCAATTTTCAGTTGAACATCCGCCCTGACCTTATTCCAACCCACAGCAATGTACCAGGATGTTGAGGACAAAATTCAATATCGGTTTTTATCGCCTTTTACAAGTTATGTACTATATTCATGCATGTGGAAATTCTGATCGATGGACTATATAAATCAGAAATAATATTGAAGCAGATGATTTATGCATGAGAACGGCGAAATAAAGGACTTTGGTGAGATTGATCGCCAATTACATCTTTTCTACGAAAATGAGCTCAATAGCGAAATATGTAATCTTCGGACCACATTTCGGAAACCGATAAAGGAGTGGTTCATCAAAACGAGAGATGAAATCCAGCGGATTCGCAAGGATGATGAGCTTCATTATAAACAGACCATCGATATTTTTACTAAACAGCTGACCGAACTGGATAGGCTGATCAATCAGTTGCAGCAAAGGGGGTGGCATCATCTATATAGGGAGGCGGTTGTTAAAGCCTGTGAGTCCTTACCACAGGAAATTATTGAGGAGCAGGGCGAAGAACGATTCGCAACGGCTGAGTCTGACTCAATGAAAATTAAGTCAGGTAAATGGGTCAAACAAATTGGGAAGAAATTCTCCAGAAATGGGTTCTCCAGAACGGTATATCTGCGCCAGCTGGTAATGAAGTTCATGTTTGACAACAGCAAGTGGATAGAGGAGCTTGCCGCGCGTGAATACGACGAGCTTGCGATGCTGATCGATACACTTCTGGAAAAAACGGATACTCACTCAGAGAATGAATCATCAGAAGAGGGAGAAAAAGGTTACACAGATTTTAAGATCGAAATTTTCCTGGAGCTTGAAGATCATCTTCAGGTAGGTGTACAGCACTTAAAACAGTTTGAGCAGAATAATGAAAGTCAGGTTGAGCATTATATAAACCAGCTAACCCCGGCACTTTCCAGACAGGCTGAAATAGCAGGAACTTTTGAGCTAGCACAGAAGAACCTTGAAGAATCCGGGTATTCAGAGTTTAATAAAAATGATGCAGAGCGACTCGAAAAGCAGAATACAGCCTGGGTTCACTTTTTACGATCGCAGTTTGCTGATCTGAATGTGCAAACCGAAATTGCCCGTTTTGGATTTATTGCATCTTCGGTGAAGGATGATATACTCGCACAGTCGCATGAGTTCTTCAGAGATTCATTTTATGTGCCTATCGAAAATGGAGTGAAAGCGACTAAATTGGCTATAGAAAGCCTTAAGGAGCTGAAGTCAGCATCGGGAAAAGGCATTGAAAAGAAAATTGAAGCGGTTAGAACGGAGCTCAGTCAGCAGTTGAGTGAAGAGCTTATCAGGCCGATGCAGAAGCAGGAAAAGTTATTACAACCACTGCAAAAAATGCAGCATTTGCTCAGTGATCTTCAGGTTGAATCGAGAAGATTTTCTGATGAGGTACATCTTGCCAAAAAAAGAGTAAGTGCATACCCGATCCCTGAAATTGAAATGGATACTCTGCGCTGGCAGTCTTTGGCAGCACGGTATTTGAAAGAGGAGGCGCTGAAGAAACTGGCTCCATCAAATCAGGAGTTTGATAAGCTTTTAGCGGAGATGCTGATTGAGGTAGAGGAAGCCGTTCAGATATCGGATGTGAATTTACTGGCAGCAGTAGAATCAAAAGAAACCGAAGGTGAAGAGGAAACTCCACTCGAAATCGCGCTTAAGGGCCTTGAACGCGCAGTAAATACTCTGGAAAAGTCGATAAAACAGGTTCGGGAAAAACAGAACTCCTATCAGGTTATCGTGAAAGAAAAACTTCCCACCGCAATGCACTCTCTGGCACGAACTATGCTGAGCCGGGATTTTGACCGATTTGAGATGCAGGATAAAGCATTGAAGGTAAAAGAACAGGCGTTTGACTGGAATCAAAAATTGAGCTCGAAGTGGGCTCATGTCAGTGATCGGGTGGAACTTGGCGGACGATTTATGTCCCGGAAATTTAAAGAGGGGTCTCGTGTTGTGAGTCCTTATCTGGGATTTAAAAGCAATGGAGAAATTTCTATAAAAGAGAAACGGAATCTGGCAGAATATCTGGCTAAGCCGGGCGTGGAGAGTGACCTTCCATTTATTTATAAACGGTTGTTTGATCGCGATTTTTCGATTGATGAGCGTTTTTATGTAGCTCCAAAAAATAGTATTGAGTTGATCGGAAGCTCTTACGATCAGTGGAAGCGTGGACTGAGCGCAAATGTGGCAATTATCGGCGAAAAGGGGAGTGGCAAAACAACGATGATCCGTTTTGCAAAGAAAGAGGTTTTTGTTGATGGAGACCCTATTGAAATCAATTTCGAGAAGACATTTACTGACGAATCAGAACTGTTAAAACGCCTCTGCAGTGCACTTGGATTTAAAGCAGTTGAAACCCGGGATGAGTTCTTAGAAAAGGTAGAGAAGAAAAAATTACCATCCGTTCTGATTGTCGAAAACCTTCAAAATATCTTTATCCGAAATATAAATGGATATGAGGCACTTGAATCATTTTGGGTGATAATGTCATCCACCATGGATAAGCTATTCTGGGTGGTGAGTTCATCGCGTTACTCATGGAACTTTTTTGTGAAAATGTCGAATGCGGATCAGTATTTTTCTCACGTATTGTATGCTGATGATTTGTCTGAAGCAGACATTAGAGATGCCATAATGGCCCGCCATAAATCAACGGGATACGAACTCTACTTTGAGCCGGGTGAAAACATGAAAAAAAGCCGGGCCTACAAAAAACTTTTGGGAGATGAGAAACAGTCACAAGAGTTGGTACGCGATACCTATTTTTCCAGGCTTTCTAAGATTAGCGAAGGAAATACCTCCATCGCAATGATCTTCTGGCTACAATCAATTAAGGAATTTGACAACCGGCGGTTTGTGTTCCGGCCTCTGCAGATTACCGAAGTAGACAAACTGGAGGTTCCTGCAAAGGAGGTGCTATTTACCTTAGCATCGCTGGTCATGCACGATACCCTATCAAGCGCAGAGCTGGCAAAATCTCTGCATCAGGATTTATCGCAAAGCCGCCTGATGCTGGCCAGATTGAAAACAAAAGGAATCGTTTATGAAAGCAAAAGCGGATACAATCTAAACCATCTGGTATATCGACAAGTTGTACGGTTGCTGAAACGAAGAAATATTATCCATTAAGATCATGATGAACGTAAAGAGCATAAAATCGATCTGTTTATTGTTATTGATCAGCATTGGAATGAGCTTGTCGGCTGTAGCACTCAGTGCAGAATCTTCAGCAGGAATGGTTCCTCAAACTGGTGAAAGCACAGAGGTGAGTCAATCAGACATTACAGATGAGCCGGTTGAAAATGAAGAGGGTGACTCTGAAGGTCAGATGGATCAGCAGCTTGTCGAAATAAAAGAACTCATTTCGTTGACGAAAGTCTTCAATGCACTGATTTTACTGTTTTTAGCCTATTTTTTAAATAAGTATGTGACCATTATTCTCGATAACCTATCTGAAAAAGCCACTAATTACCGGCTGTTCATTAAGCGGTTATCACCCATCAGCAGAATTACCATTTGGTCTGTTACAATTTATATTATCATCGCAGGCATATTAGCTCCGCCGTTCGAAACGGTTATTGCTATTGCTGCATCTATAGGTATTGCAGTGGGTTTTGCTTCACAGGATATTTTGAGAAATATTTTTGGCGGTATTATGATTATTCTGGATCGGCCGTTTCAGGTGGGAGATAAGATTCAGGTGGGTGATCATTACGGAGAAGTACTCAGCATCGGGTTGCGATCAAGCCGGGTGGTAACGCCTGATGATTCCGTTGTTTCAATTCCCAACGGGGAGTTGATGAACCGCGCAGTATCGAATACCAACAGCAGTGCCCTTGATTGCCAGGTAGTAGCTGAAATTTTTCTCCCAGCCACTACAGATGTACAAAAAGTAAAAGAAATTGCCTATAAAGCCGTTTACTCCTCATCATACACCTACCTCAATAAACCGGTGGTTGTGATTGTGTTAAACGAACTTCGTAATAACAGATATGTTATGAAGTTACGTGTGAAGGCGTATGTGGTAGATATTCGCTACGAATTTATGTTTATGAGCGATATGACCGAAATGATAATCGAGGAATGTAATAAACATGGGTTTATTCCTGATGGGCTACCGGTTAAAATTGCAGAGCAGAAATAGGGAGATCTAAATTTTTCGGGAAATGAAAACAGTCATCATCACGGGAGCGGCAAATGGAATCGGGAAAGGTATAGCAATAGCCTACGCTGACAAAGGCTTTAATGTTGTTATAGCTGATATTGACTCAGAAGCAGGAAATAAGCTACAGGATCAGTTGAGTGAAAATGGGAAACAAGCTTACTTTGTAGAATGTGATGTGTCAGATCCGAACTCGATTGATAATCTTGTTAAGCAGAC
>PWFZ01000314.1 GCA_003555185.1 Balneolaceae bacterium
AGAGAAGGGGAAGATTTGGAAGCGCGCGGCAAATACGCAGAGATGCATCAGGGTGAGTGGGAAGCATAACGATCTCGATGAGGTAGGTCACGACACCTATCATCACACACTGTTTGAGATGCTGGGCAACTGGTCGTTTGGGGATTATTTTAAAGAAGAAGCCATAGAATGGGCTTGGGAATTGCTGGTAGATAGATGGGGCCTGGATCCAGATCGTTTATACGCCACGGTTTTTGAGGGTGATGATTCCGATGGACTACCGGTGGACCAGGAGGCGATTGACCTTTGGAAGTCAAAAACAGGCATTGCAGCCGATCATATTTTAAAGTGCAATAAAAAGGACAACTTTTGGGAAATGGGCGATACCGGACCATGTGGCCCATGCTCTGAGGTGCATATCGATTTACGTCCCGATAGCGATCGAAAGAAACAGCCCGGCGCAGAACTTGTAAACAAAGACGATCCCCGCGTGATGGAGATCTGGAACCTTGTGTTTATTCAGTACAATCGTCAGCAAAGCGGAGAGCTGAAAACACTGCCGAATCAGCATGTAGATACAGGAATGGGATTCGAACGCATTTGCGCCGTATTGCAGAATAAAACGTCTAATTATGACGCCGATATCTTCACTCCGCTTATCGACGAGATATCAAACATGAGCGGTATTCCCTATGGTGATAATGAGAAGACTGATATCGCCATGCGGGTTATTGCCGATCACATTCGTGCCGTCAGTTTCTCTATTGCTGATGGAGCCTCTCCATCCAATGAAGGCCGAGGTTATGTAATTCGCAGAATTCTCCGAAGGGCCATTCGATATGGGTGGGACCAGCTGAATTTTAAAAAGCCATTTATGTCTGAACTTGTGCCGGTTTTAGGGGATCAGTTTAAAGATGTATTCCCTGAAATTGCAGGACAGCTGGAGTATGTGCAAAATGTGGTCCGGGCTGAAGAGAAAAGTTTCTTCAAAACACTGGGACAGGGAATTGACCTGTTTCACGATATGACTAAAGGGAAGAGTGAAGTTTCCGGAGAAGATGCTTTTAAACTACATGACACCTACGGTTTTCCAATCGACCTCACGCAGCTGATGGCTCGCGAAAAAGGACTCGACGTAGATGTTGAAGGGTTCGATAAATTAATGAAGGAGCAAAAAGAACGGGCTCGTGCTGCCGGGAAATTTGCCGGTGGTGAAGAGGCTCAGGAGATTGAAATTTTATCCGATACTGACTCATTCCATTTTGTGGGCTACAACCAGCTCGAAACAGAAGTATCCATTACTGCTTTTCGGGATGATGAAAAAAATCCCCGGCTTTATCTGAACCAGTCACCCTTCTATGCGGAATCAGGCGGACAAATTGCGGATACCGGAACTCTAACAAAAGAGGGGGAGATCATTCGTGTACGAAATGTGAGAAAAACCTCAAATGGATTTGAGCACATTGTTGACAAGCTGCCGGAAGATAAATCCGGCATTTGGGTCGCTGAAGTTGATAAAGAGCGCAGAGAAGAAATTCAAAAGCATCACACCGCCACCCACCTGATGCATGCGGCATTGCGCGAAGTGCTGGGAACACATGTGGCACAAAAAGGGTCACTCGTTGAACCCGACCGGCTTCGGTTTGATTTTTCCCATTTTGAAGGAGTCACAGAATCGGAACTGGATGCTGTAGAAGAGAGGGTAAATAATAAAATTCAGGAAAATATTCCGCTTCAGGAAGAATTTATGACTATCGATGAAGCACGGAAGCTGGGTGCGATGATGCTGTTCGATGAGAAATATGGAGATGAAGTTCGGGTGATTACATTCGATCCGGAGTTTTCGGTTGAATTGTGCGGTGGAACTCATGCCCGGGCGACCGGAGAAATCGGTTATTTTCGGTTTTTAAATGAATCATCAGCCGCAGCGGGAATTCGACGTGTGGAAGCAGTTGTTGGAAGAAAAGCAGATCAGCTGCTGCGAAATGAAAAGAAAGAAGTTGAATTGATTCAGCGTACAATTGGCACGCAGCAAAATATAATCGGGGAGATTGAAAAACTTTTGGAGCAGAATAAGAACCTTGAAAAAGAGCTGCAAAAGCTCCAGCAAAAAGAGGCCGGTGGTCAGTTAGATGAGATCCTGAAGGAAGGGACAAGTATAGAAAATGTAACTTTATATACAGGCAAAATTCCCGGCGCTGACATGGATATGCTAAAGCAGATGGGATATGATGCCTTACAAAAGGAAGCGAAGAGTTCAGTGATTGTTCTATCATCATCAAATACGGAAGATGGGAAGGTATTTGTGATGGCTGCGATTACATCAGACCTGATTGAAAAAGGTCTTAAAGCCGGCGCTTTGGTTTCCGAATTAGGAAAAGTTGTTGGAGGTGGTGGGGGCGGTCAACCGAACCTTGCCACAGCCGGAGGAAGGTTTCCCGAGAAAGTGGACGAGGCCTTTGCCACAGCTGCAGAATGGATTGAACAGCAGTTGTGATTTGAAGCTGAAAAATTCTGAAATTTTGGGTATACTTGGAGTCTGTAATAAAAACGAATTATAAGAATTAAATACGATGGCGAAGAAAAAGCAAGAAGCGATCTTTACCCCCATAGGAAATAATGGCGATGATAATGGCAGGATTGATAAAGCTGTTGATCTTCCCGAGGCCACAAATAAATCTCATAAAAAACTGGGTCTGAGTGACGATCAGGTTACAGAAATGTATGAGCAAATGTTTTTGCAGCGCCGATTTGAGGAACGCGCCATGCAGATGTATCAAAAAGGAAAGTTTGGTGGTTTTTTGCATCTTTATATTGGTCAGGAGGCCATCTCAACCGGCACGGCTTTTGCTTTAAAAAATGACGACGATATCATTACGGCTTACCGTGATCATGGATGGGGATTGGTTCGGGGTGTAACACCTAAAGCCGGAATGGCCGAACTTTTTGGTAAAGCTGATGGCTGCTCAAAAGGAAAAGGTGGCTCCATGCACTTTGCCAATGTGAAAGAGCATTTTTGGGGTGGATACGGAATTGTAGGGGGACACATCCCGCTCGGTGGAGGACTCGCCTTTGCTAATAAATATAAAGATAATGGACGCGTTACTGCTTGCTTTATGGGTGATGGCGCCGTTGATCAGGGTGCACTGCACGAAACACTGAATATGAGTCAGCTGTGGAAACTGCCCGCAATCTACGTTGTTGAAAATAACGGCTACTCTATGGGAACGGCTGCCCGCCGGCATACTGTAGGTGAGATTTATGAACGGGCTCACGGCTATGGAATGAAAAATGCCGTGTTCAACGGAATGGATGTTTTTACTGTGTACGAGAATATGAAGAAAATCTCTGAAGAGGTTCGTAAAGATAATATGCCTTACTTTGTGGAGATTCGTACCTACAGATACAGAGGGCACTCCATGTCTGACCCTCAAAAGTACAGAACGAAAGGTGAGCTGGAAGAGTATCAGCAAACAGATCCGATTGAGCGACTGAAAACCTACATTATTGATAAAAAAGTTGCTACGAAAAAAGAGCTTGAGGAAATTGAAGAGCAGGTTGAAGAGGCTGTATTAGAAGCAGTAGAATTTGCGGATAATGCTCCGTTTCCTAAAGATGAAGCACTATATGAAGATATGTTTGCTGGCGAGCCATATTTTCATCACTAAAAATTTTTGTTAAACGCGCTAAACAAAATATTAAATAAACAATAAGCTGAAATATGGCTGTTTTACAATTTAGAGAAGCACTTCGCCAGGCAATTGATGAAGAAATGAATAATGATGAGGATGTTTTCATCATGGGCGAAGAGGTTGCCGAATATAATGGGGCCTATAAAGTAACGGAAGGACTGTTAGACACCTACGGATTTAAAAGGGTGATTGACACTCCTATATCTGAACTTGGTTTTGCAGGTATTGGCGTGGGTGCCGCGATGAATGGGCTTCGTCCAATCATTGAATTTATGACGTTTAACTTTGCAGTTTTAGCGTTGGATCAAATTATCAATCATGCTTCCAAGGCGCGTTATATGCTTGGCGGACAAGTATCGATACCGATCGTTTTCAGAGGACCAAATGCGTCAGCTGGACAGTTGGGTGCAACTCACTCTGTTGCTTATGATGCGATGTATGCCATGTTTCCCGGGCTTAAAGTGATTTATCCCTCCGAACCCGGAGATGCCAAGGGATTATTAAAATCAGCTATACGTGATGATGATCCCGTCATCTTTATGGAATCGGAACAGATGTATGGATTGAAGGGAGAAGTTTCTGATGAGAAAGATTTCACCATTCCAATCGGCAAGGCTAAAATTAAGCGTGAAGGGGATGATGTGACAATCGTTGCTACCGGAAAAATGTATCATATCGCAAAACAGGCCGCTGAGCAATTGGCTAAGGATGGTATTGAAGCTGAAATAATTGATCCGAGAACGATCAAGCCCTTTGATACAGAAGCGGTTGTGAAATCAGTAAAGAAAACGAACCGTTGTGTGGTTGTTGACGAGTCGCATCCGTTTGGCGGATTAGCCTCCGAAGTCGCATTTTTGATTCAGC
>PWFZ01000269.1 GCA_003555185.1 Balneolaceae bacterium
CGCTCTTTAAATATCTCAACGATTGTGGGATCTGATAGAGTCAGCGCTGTTTTCACATTCACTTTTTCCGCAACTTTTTTGGTCCGTTTCATCGCTTCAAATGCAGTATCTGATGCTACCAGGTATCCTTCCAAAAATACATATTCTGACTGCTTGATCGCGTCTTCATCCACCTCATCAACGGAAAGTTCTGAGGTAATCCCCAGAAATGTGTTTAGCGTACGGTTGGCGTCTTTGGTAATCATTACCAGGCACTTGCCGGTAATTCCATCACCCGTTTCCTGATTATTAAAATTTGTGTCAATTCCGGCATCATTGATCTCTTTCAAAAAGAATGTGCCATAGGGGTCATTCGATACTTTACATGAATAGAAACTCTTCCCACCAAACTGATTCAC
Source organism: Balneolaceae bacterium (assembly GCA_003555185.1). Classification (GTDB taxonomy): domain Bacteria; phylum Bacteroidota; class Rhodothermia; order Balneolales; family Balneolaceae; genus SW132. The sequence goes on from PWFZ01000269.1 coordinate 399, forward strand.
CGCCATGACGGTATTAGCAGCAGATCCGCCTGATTTTTGGATCACCGACTGTTTGCTGATGTCATTGATGAGCCTAAACTGTGTCTCCTCATCTACCAGGGTCATCACACCTTTTTCAACATCGTGTTTTTTCAGAAAGTCATCGGTTACTTCAAATTCAAGATCAACCACTGCGTTACCGATGCCATACACGTTATATTTTTTCTTACTCATAAAAGCTGAATACTATTTTCTTACTAATTAATAATCAAACAGAACCATGCCTGTTTATATTTTGATGCCCTGAAAGTACTGAATTCCTTGGTAAAAGTAACCCGGAGCTCTGGCTTCGGAAACCATGCTAACTCCCGGACGAGGACGTCCGGGCTACGTAACCCGAAGCTCCCGCTTCGGAAATTACCTGCCAATGCAATACTACAATATCATCTACCTTGGAAAGTAACCGGGTTGTGAAGTTACACGTTCCACTTGGTTCTCTCTCGGACGGGGACGTCAGAGCTACGTATCAAAAAAAGAAAAAACCATTTTTCAATTACATCCCTCCTTTATCTGTTGATTGTATACAGTCGTTAAATCAAAGAGTAGAAAATGAATATACAATTTATGAAAAGAGCCATTGAGCTCGCACGCAATGGAATGGAACAGAATGAAGGAGGGCCGTTCGGATGCGTGATTGTGAAAAACGGAGAGATACTAGCTGAGGGAAATAACAGGGTAACAACGGATAATGACCCAACAGCGCACGCTGAGATAACCGCCATACGAAGAGCCTGTGAAACAATCGACGATTTTCAGCTGACCGGATGCGATTTATATACCTCGTGTGAACCATGTCCGATGTGTCTCGGAGCTATTTACTGGGCAAGACCCGATAGAATATTCTATGCCTGTTCACGTGATGATGCCGCCGACGCCGGCTTTGATGATGAGTTTATTTATCGGGAACTGGATATTTCTCCCATAGAACGAAGAATCAGCATGAAACAAATCGGGCGGAATGAAGCACTTGTTTTATTTAATGAGTGGAAGGAAAAAGAAGATAAATTTGTCTATTGATAATGGATTACTCCGGTTATCTGCTCCCTACTCTCATTTTTTTACTCTTTTGCATAGTGCATTCCTTAACGGCATCAGTCTGGTTTAAAAAATCGGTATTTGATAAAGCCCCCTCACTTAACCCGTTTTACCGGCTCATTTATAACTTCATTTCCGTCCTATTTCTGATTGCGTGGTTTTTTGCACTGCCTGCAGATGTCGCTCTGTATCAAGCATCCGGCATATTCCTTGTTTTGATGGGGCTTATACAGCTCACCGCAATCTGGTTCTTTTTAAAATCACTGTTTCAGCAGAGCGGGATGATCTTTCTGGGCATCAGGCAAGCCATGGATAAAATCAGGCACTCGAAAGAACCGGGCTATCTTGATGAGCCGGTACGTGGCGAACTGATTACAGAGGGTTTATTTAAATACATGAGGCATCCAATGTACACTTTTGGAATGCTTGTTTTGATTTCAAGCCCGATTATGACTGCCAATCTGCTGTATACAATTATCATTTTCGGATTATATTTTTGGATCGGATCTATTTTTGAGGAAAAGAATCTTATCAAACGCTTTGGTGATGATTACCGGAAATACCAGGAAAAAGTACCGAGGTTTATACCTCGTTTTAAAACTAGTGACAAGTAAATAGTGATGGCAGTTTATAATGATCTGAATAGCTTAAACAATTGCACATCATATATATTCTAATATTTCCAGACCAATATTCTGCGCGTGAATATTCAGACGGGGCATGGCCCTGTCTGCTCCAGGCCACGGCCCCAATTTGTGGGAGTTGGTACGGACTTGGTATAGCTTTGGTACGGAGATGGTTCAGGGCAATCAACTGACCAATTACTCCACTTCACAACAGTGAAAGTGAAAAAATCAAGGGGGAGAGATTTTTTTTCAGGACTCTAAGGTTGGCAACTACAAAAACAAAAAAAGCGCCTCTCCTTTCGGAAAGACGCTTTAAATTAGTAACATAACTGCTTCTTACTAGTGTGAAGCAATTGGGTACGTTTCTCCATCAGGAGCTGTGGATGATTGTCCATCCGCATTTACCGTACCGCCGGTTACAATCAAAATACCGGCAACATGAGGAGCCGACATTGATGTACCGCTAATTGTTCGGTATCCGCTATCTAACCACGTAGATTCTACATCTACACCGGGAGCAGCGAAGCTGGTTGGAGGACCGTAGTTTGAAAATGATGCAAACGTATCATTCGCATCCGTTGCAGCAATCGTCCATGTATTTGGATGATCAACACGCGCAGGTGAAGAACCACTTGCCCATGTATTACTATTTCCTGCCGCAATAGCGAACAAAATTCCTTTGTCAGCTGCATTAATAACGGCTGTATCCAATGCATCAGAAGCACCGCCGCCGAGACTCATATTGGCAACATCACCTGAATTTGCATTTGCGGCTACATAATCCACTCCGGCAATTACACCTGAGATAGATCCGCTTCCTCTTCTGTCGAGTACTTTAACAGGAACCTGAGAAACACCTGAGGCAACTCCTAGAATTCCGTTAAGAGCACCAACCGTTCCGGCTACGTGTGTTCCGTGTCCGTTCAAGTCATCTGCACTTCTGCCGTCAGGACCACTTGTAAAGGCAGTAAATCCTCTGTTTGTGTCAACATTCAAATCAGGATGATCTAACTGAATTCCTGTATCAATAACCCATGAAACAGCACCACCGGTGTAATTTACAGAACCACCAACACGATCACTACCGTAAGGTACAATAGAGTCACCTGAATCGCCGTTGTCGCCATCATCACCGTCGTCACCATCATCGCCGTCACCGTCATCAGGATCACACGGGTCGCCATTTGGAGATCCACATGGAGGAGATAGCCCTACAACTTTATCTCTTTCAACGTAGGAGATTCGCTCATCACTGTTAAGGATATCAATTTGTGAATCACTTAAGTTTGCAGCAAAACCCTGAAGGGCTACATTATAACTTGCAGTAATCCGGTCTGATGAAATATTTGCAGAAGCTGTAACAGCTGAACGCATATCATTCACAAACTCCATATCGGCAGCTTTTGCCTTATCGTCTATATCAAAAACTACGATATATTGTCCGTCAATAATATCACCGGGAGACAGAGATTCTATCTGATCATCCGTCACCTCAGGTGTTACAGATTCTGTAGCATAATCACAGCCGAAGCCAATCATTGCCACCAGTAATACAGTTAATCCTAACTTACTTTTTAAATATTTACTCATGTTTTGGTATTTATTTATTAAAGTTAAAGACTCCTGCCGGTAAAAGTATATGCCTTATATTTAGTCACCTTTTACTTGAACCGGTGGAACCATATACTAGTAAAGAGTGATTTGATTAGTAAAATGTTACAAATTAATTATTAATAAATATTTACGGTCTAACTACTGTTAAATATAAACCTAACTACATGTAACTGAATGCCTTACAAATTTTAGCAACTGACAGTTTTTTACTGATAAAAAATAAATCATTTTAGAATAAATGTTTAAATGAAGGTTTTCTGAGAGCAAACATTCATGATTTTCATATCACACTATATATGCCAGAGCACCATTTTATATCATTTTTAAGAAAACGAATTGAAAAGCCGCTTCCCGGAAAGGAAGCACAGAAGAAAATGCTCCCTGTTCCCATTAATGAATCCAATGCCAGAAAACTTACTGCGCCGGATGATGCTACCCCGAGCAGCGTTTTGATCCCTATATTCATGGATGAATACGAACAGCTAAACGTGATTTTAACGCTTCGAACGAGCGGCATTCACCACGGCGGACAAATCTGTTTTCCGGGCGGACGATCAGAACAGAATGAAGAACCACTTGAGACGGCACTGAGGGAAAGTCATGAAGAGATCGGACTTACCCCGCTGAAGGTTCAGATTCTGGGATCCATTACCTCATATTATCTGCAGCATACAAACAATCAGATCAGTCCTTTTATCGGCTACTTACAGGAGAAACCCGTGTTAACCCGAAACCCGAATGAGGTGGAAGAAATAATCACAGTACAGTTGCATTCGCTTGCTACTGAAGATAAGCTGACGAATGA
>PWFZ01000424.1 GCA_003555185.1 Balneolaceae bacterium
AACCCCTTTTGCCTCTTTTTGACGGATCCGCTCCCGACTGACATTTTTCCTGTTTCCAATTTCATTCAAGGTCGCATTGTTAATAACCCGTTCTTTATATATTTGATAGTTTTCCAGGGATTCTAAATATTGAAAAGCCGTCGCAACGTAAGCCTCCAAACTGTTGCTGTATAGTCGGATTTCCTCTTGCAGTTCCCCGACCTTCTTTTTACCCATGCCTGGGATTCCATTCAGCTCGGCTTTTTTAATACTTGCCAAGTCTCCCAGATTGTTTACTCCTCGATCCGTTAGATACCGGAGCGCTTTTCCGTCAAATACTTTTTCGGCAGGTACCGCTTCAAAATCTTTACTGATCTCAAAGAATGCCGCTTGAAACTGTTGAACGATCTCCTTCTTTTGGAGATTCTGCAGATTCTCTATTTTATCAATCACATCCTTAATTTTTCTTTTCCCGAAGCCATTTATATTGTATAGTTCTTCGTAGGGTAGTCCTTCTAAGTCCTGTATGGTTTGATACCCTTTATTGCTGCAGAACTCCCGGAAGATCCGAAGCGGGTTCCCGGTAAAATAGTCTTCAATCAGGAGGTCCAGGCTTTCTTTGTCTTTCGGCAAGGAAATTCTCGGGATTTCCTCTTCGGCTTTCGGAGAGATCAGATGCTGCTGATACCGCTCCTTAATCTTTTGTACTTTCGTCAGTCCAAAACCTTTCACCGCCTGCAATCCATCGAGGTCAATATGCTCAAGATCTTTGATGTATACCAACCCCTGGGCACTGCAGTATTTGCGAAAAGCAGTAAAACCGTTTTCCTCAAATACATCTTCAATCAATGCTTCGTCGGCCCGGGCCTTTATTTCCGAAGGGGTTTCCTCTGAAACTTCTTCCTTTACAATTTCATTAACCATAAATCCGACTTTCGTAAACCCCTCTTCTAAAGCGTCCATGGTGGTATATTCATTTAGTTTTGCCAAACCGTTCAGTAAAACACCTTCAAAAAAAGCATCTTCCGTCACCCTGAACTGTTCAAGAAAAGATCCAAGCCCCAGTTCCTTAAAATCAACCTGTCTAAAGTTCTCACTCCCGGCTTCCAACTCCGCTGTTATGTATTTATAAGGGAATTGAATTACCCAGTTATCCCATAACATGGATGGTTGATCGGGCTCCGTCCCAAAGCCCCTGATTTTTAGTTCCGTAATGAGAATCTTTGCTTTTATCGGATCCAATCGATAATAGGCCTTTAAATCCTCTAGATCAATCGTATCCCCTTCGAGGCTAACTTGTTGAGCATCGATAAAATCATGAAAGTAGTAACTAACAGTATAGAGTCTTTTGAGGTTTATCCATTTTGGTTTTCTTATATATTCTGTCCCATGCATCAGTGTGATCCTCCCCAATAATCATTTTTACCAAAAGATCCGACAAGGACGGATATTCACCTGTATTCTTGTCGGGACTTTCATTTTTAATAATAGTTTTTTCTGGATTAGTACCATAGATCAAAAATATTGCTATCTATTCGTTTCGATTTCTATAGCAGAAAGAAAGCGTGCTTCAGTGTTTCTTGGACAGTTACATAGGTTATTTCTATATGCGTTTGTATAGCGATCTCACACAACCACCGTTCCCAAGTGATATATATGTTTGAATTTCAACCTCACATAGGAACCTTCCTCCTGCGTGGCCATAATTTACTGAAAAACGTTTTTCGTACTTTCGCTAAATATGATTGCCTGTTTTAGTATTCTGATAATATAGAAAAAACGTTTCATTTTTCCCGCTCTAAACGTTTGTATTGCAACCTCAAAAATGAACCGTCCCTCTGTGAGCATGTCTCTGAATCTAATCGTTTCTTTACTTTTTGTTCGTAGCCGCAATAATCGCATTTCAATGTGAACATAGTACTTATCCTCGTTTTTTGCTTATATAGAACCCACATTTTAGAGAAAAGAATACAGTAGAACAAGTTCAACTGTGTACACAATCAGATCGTTCCTAGCTGAGCTTTAAGTTGCTCCACTAATAATTTCATCTACATACCCCACTAACTCATTTTCTCGTCTTGAAAGCAATTCAGCGATTTTATTTAGATTTATGGGTTTTAGAATTATACTCGCGATTTTAGCAGTACTAATCGGGTCATTGATATCAATCTTTTGGTCGGATGGGATATCATTGATAGAAGGATACAATATTGTAGCAGTCTTATCACCAATTCCACTTGCAGCATAAATCCCTAACTGATACAACATTTCCCGAGGCAAACTTCGTTCCCATAAGTCTCTATATTTAGCGTCCAGTAACTTTACTACTTTCCCATTCCTCATAAGTGCAAAGTCCGGTCTTGGTGTAGGGGATTTTCTACGGCAAGGATTAAACCCCGGTGTATATATAAACATGTTGTGTAAACTGAATTGATCTTTTATTAAATATCCACCACTACAATTTTTTAGTAACTTTCCTACAAGTGTTTCAAAGAAAGTATTCATATCGAAGAAATATCCTCTCAAATTCAAAGAGTTCGAGGGTTTTTCAAGTTGTATCCCTTGGGATTCATATAAAATATTAATTATCTCAAGTACAGGATAATACCTGCCTGTTAATCGATTAATGCTACTCTTTGCCAGTTGCAAATTTCCTCTTGTGATCGTTATATCCTTAATATATTCTTCAAGTTCCCCACAAAGCCTTCGCAGTTTAATTTTTAGACTTTCATCTAACACTAGGTTTAAAGCTAATTTCAATCCGGCAAGCAGTACTTTGTTTAAAATGTTATTTATGTTTCTATTAAAAAACGTACAGGGTAATTTTTCTTTAATTATTCCTCCTTCGATACAAAGCTTCTTTATGTTAACTTGCCCTCGAGGGGAAGCTAGTTCTTCGCTTTTTTGAATATAACTTTTTTGAATTCCCCTATACAGTAAATCCTCAGCCTCAACATACAATTCAAAAATAAGCAAATCAAAAAACGAAAAATCGTCTAATGCATGTTCTGCAGTATTAAAAAATTTCAGTTCCCGCAAACCATATGCATATCGTAATAACTGATAAAGCGGCATCCCTTTAATCTTGGGCATTACATTTATTTGCATATTCCCTATTTTAATTCTACCAACATAAGAATTGCTTGAAATAGATATTCCATCTTTCAACTCTACAACTTCGATAATTCCTTGTTCTTTTAGTTTTTCTGCCGTATCACGAGATTCATTATCCGGTAGTTCCACACCTTTGAGAAATGTGCTTTGCCACTCTTTTAATTCTACGGTATGGCTGGTCATGATACTTCACCATCATCGTCATCAGTGTCTTCTTCCAAATCATTTTCATCCATCGTTTGAGAACCCAGCCGGAGTGTGGGAGAAGGAGATAATAGTGCCGTTATCAAATTTGAAGTCTCTGTGCTTTTAAATACTTCAAATCTTATCTGCTGATTTTTCACATCCACCAATCCCTCTCCTAATACTTTAGAAATCATACGATAATCCCCATAACAGTATTCTTCGATTAATGGAATAATATCTTCTTTAATAACCTTCTTAAACTTCTCTTGGTCAACGATCGCCTCTTCATTTTCAAGAAAATAGGAGTGACCGATTTGTAAATTACGTGCATCTTTACCAATATACTCACAGATTCTTTCATTTAGTTCTTTAAGCCATCCTGCAAGAGGCAGTCCATCAAACTCTACATCTTCAAGTAAACTGTAATCCGGCATCAGTTCTATAAATCCAAAGCGTCTACGCAGGGCAACATCTAAAAGAGCAATAGATCGGTCTGCCGTATTCATGGTGCCTATGATATAAACATTTTCAGGAACTGAAAAAGGTTTATTGGATAATGGAAGGGTTATCTGCTTACCTCGTTTGCCTTTTTCTATAAGCATTATCAGTTCTCCAAAAATGCGTGGGATATCTCCGCGATTGATTTCATCGATAATTAAAAAGAACTTCATATCCCGGTTCTTTCTTGCATCCAGGCACATCTTTTTAAATATTCCGTCTTGAAGTTCAAATACCGTTTGATTATTGACCACTCTTGGTTTGATCCCTTCAATAAAATCCTCATAACCATAGGATGGATGAAAACAACATATCCGAACTGCACCATTGGTTCTTCCGTCACCTATTACAGCATATTTTTCAGCCTCTGAAATCGAATTAAATGATTTTTTAAATAAATTTCTAGCAGCAAGTTCATAGCATGCTTTTTCTGCGTTATAAGTTTTCCCTGTACCAGGAGGACCATATAACACTAGTTGCTTCTTACGGTTAATCACGCTGTCAATTTCTGCGATGACCCCTGTAAGAGATGATAATCCCACTGCAGATTTGTTTTCACTTTCATTATCCTCCCCCTCCATTAGCTTGGCAATCTCCATAATATTGTCTAAATCCTTGTAAGGAAAACAAGTTGTTAATTTCCCGGCCCTTGGATTTGGAAGTTGAATAGGTTTTTTAAATATTTTAATCCAATCAACATTTTTACAATGAGCATAAGCTCTATCTTCCACATA
>PWFZ01000442.1 GCA_003555185.1 Balneolaceae bacterium
AACGGTACGCAGGGTGGTGTGAGAGGACAGATAGGGAATTAATCCCTATCTTCCTACTCGATTCCATACGTATTTGAGAAAAAGGTTAAATATAGGATTCGCATGATGAGGCGCTTCGGACAGCTCTAATTAGTTAATTTATCAATTGCTGAATAACACAGCTTTCACCTTTTATTCAATAGTATGGATAAGGTGATTCTTTAATAGGCTACCTATATAGATGTCTTCTATTGACGAATCTCGTGACACTGTTGTTTAGGAAAAATAATTCAATTCTATCTGGAATTGGCTACTAATAATCTCAATAATAGAGAATTATATTATTTTTTTAATACTAAAAAAGTGTTGGGACAGATTTAATCATACAGGATGATAAATCTATCTTGGATAGTAAGATTGTTATTTTGTTGAGTAACAAGGGCTTTCGTTATTGAAAATCAGATTATAAATTAAAATTGTGCAGACTTTAATCAAGAGATGATAAAGTTTTTAAAATTATTTCTTTTTAGGTACTACTTGTATATGTTCTTCATGCTCACGTGCCATTCTATGTAAATTTAGATTCTTTAGAAGATAGATTCTCTAGAAGTGATGTGTAGCATTTCAAAAAATCAAAACAATAAAAACAATAATTAATATGAAAAAACTGATACTATTATTATTCAGTATTGTTTTTTCGTTTTCTGCAATTGCTCAAGACCGAAGTATTTCTGGTGTTGTAAGTGATTCTGATAACGGGAATCCAGTACCTGGAGCTACAATCGTGGTAGTTGGAACAAATATTGGTGTAGCTACTAATGCAGAAGGCGAATATCAAATAACTGTACCGGAAGATAGAACTGAACTTCAAGTTTCTTCTATAGGATACCGTACAATTACTGAACAAATTCGCGGTAGAACTATTGTGAATATTGGGATGTCACGTGATGTTGCGTTACTTGACGATATTGTAGTTAGCGGCTATTCAGCTGTACCAAGACGTGAAATTACAGGTGCTCAAAGCCAGGTTAGTGGTAGAGATGTTGCCGGTTTAGATATTCAATCAGCGGATCAAGCTTTGCAGGGTCGAATAGCTGGTGCAAGAGTATCTAACTTAAGTGGACAGCCAGGTGGGGCAACACATATAAGAGTTCGGGGTATTGGATCTATAAATGCGGGTAACAATCCTCTATATATTGTAGATGGAGTTCCAATTTCAGATGAAGATCGCTCAAGTACTCTCGGTTCAGCTAATGCATCTAATGCACTGAATGCAATTAACCCAAGAGATATTGAGTCAATTGAAGTACTTAAAGATGCTGCTGCAGCTGCAATTTATGGTGCTCAGGCTGCTAATGGAGTAATTTTAATTACTACCCGACGTGGAACTACTGGAAATACTCAGTTTAATTTATCTGCTAACTACGGTGTCAGTTCAGAATTGAATAGGCTCGGTGTTATTGAAGGCCCTGAGTGGGTTCAACTTCAATATGAATCATTTGAATGGTGGGGAGAATTTAATAATAATCCAAGCTGGGAAGCAATTGCGGCTAATAATATTGGTGGCTGGACCCTTCAGGACGTAGAGGATGGAAATGTTCCTCACTATGATTGGCAAGATGCTTTAATGAGGACCGGTACTACACAGAGGTATGATTTATCTGCCAGTGGCGGTAGCGACGATACTCGCTTTTTTATCTCCGGTGGATATAACAACACTGAAGGTGTTGCAATTGGTACGGACATGGAGCGGATGAATCTAAGGGCAAACATTGACCACAATGCAACCGATAGATTGTCATTTGATTTGAATCTAAATGCTTCTGTTACAGAGCAGAACGGTGCACTTCAAGCTGGTTTTTTCTCAGGTAGCCCGTTTTTCTCAGGCCAATGGTTACGTCCAACCGACCCTATCTATAATGAAGATGGTACATTTGCACAGTCTTCAGGTGGAAACTATAATCCATTGGCAGCGAATGAATTAGATGATAGAAACAGTACACAGAAGCAGTTAATTGGTAATGTTTCAGCAATTTATAACATCTCTAGCAATCTGAATTTTAGGTCAAATTGGGCTTTAGATTACAGAACGACAGAAGATGTTGATTACCGTGCTCCTGAATCTCCAGCAGGTAGTTCGCTTGGCGGTTATCGGTTCGATGCTAACAGAAATGTTACGAACTTCACTACCAACCAGATTGCAAATTATTTCAATACGTTTTCTGATGTACATAGTGTACGAGCGTTAGGTGGATTTGAGTACCGTCGTGAGGCTAGAAGTACATTTACTGCTTCTGGACAGGGCTTTCCAAGTGGTCTTTTTAGAACTCTTCAAAATGCAGCTGAACCACTTAGTGTATCCGGTTTTGGCTCAGAGTACCGTATTGCAAGTTTTCTATCAAGAGTCCAGTATGATTACGATGATACATACTTAACAAACGTAAGTGTCAGGTATGATGGTTCTTCCAGATTTGGTGAAGATCGCCGATGGGGTCTTTTCTATGCCGGTTCACTTGCATGGAGAATCTCAAACAACTCATTTATGGACTTCACAGATTCATGGTTAGATGATCTGAAGTTAAGAGTTAGTTATGGTATTACTGGAAACAGTGCTATTGATAACTTTGCCTCGCGTCAGTTATTTACCTCAGGAGGAGCGTATAACAATAATCCTGCATTAACTCCATCAGGATTGGGTAATAATTTACTTACATGGGAAGAGTCTGCTACGATTAATTTCGGCCTTGACTGGGAAATTTTATCGAGTCGAATTTACGGTTCATTCGACGTATATAGCAGAGAAAACTCGAGACTATTGCTTGATAGAGAGTTGCCAAGTGATAGTGGATTTAGTGATCTGACAGAAAATGCCGGTAGAGTTCAGAATCAAGGAATTGAATTTGAAATTGGTGCTGTTTTAGTCGACCGTTCAGGATTTTTGTGGGCAAGTGACTTCAATATAGCCTTTCAGCGCAATGAACTACTTGAGTTGAATGAGGGTGCTGAAAGAATCGGCTCCACCTACTTTGTTGGCCGATCACTAAGCGAATACTATATGTATAGATATGCCGGAGTTAATCCTGCAGATGGACGTCCAATGTTTGAGGACAGAAATGGTAATATCACATATACTCCAACAACGGCCAGTGAAATTGAAAATGATGACAGGCAATTTGTAGGAAGTGCACTTCCAGAAACTTTTGGTGGATGGTCTAATCGCTTCAATTACAAAGGGCTTCAATTAGATGTGCTCTTTCAATATAACTTTGGGCAGACAAGCTATAACAGTTTCACCGGTAGTTTTACGGATGGAGCATTTTTCAGAAGAAACGGCTTGATCGAAAACTCTCGAAACAGATGGACAGAACCTGGCCAGATTACTAGTGTTGAACGGGCATATGTAAATAGTTCATACCCCGGAAGAACTACTGGTTTTACGACATCAACAAGGTTTCTTGAAGATGCATCTTACATTCGCTTGAAGAATGTTCAGCTTGCATATCAAATTCCAGGCGATGCTGTAGAAAGGTTGGGTTTTCGAAATACAAGAGTATTCGTACAGGCAACAAACTTGCACACCTGGACGAATTATTCTGGTATAGATCCAGAGATTGTGGGTACAAACAATGCGATTTACCCGCAGTCCAGAACACTGACCACAGGAATTGAAATAGGATTTTAAACAAAATATCATGAAGATAACCATACTTAAATTTACACTTATTACAGCAGCTCTGATCGCTTTTATGGCCTGTGATGACATGTTACAGGTGGATCCGCAGCAGTCAGTAGGTGCTGACGTTGCAACCCAATCAGATACAGGTATTATATCGGTTTATCACCGTGGATACCGTGCGCAAATGTTTGAGAGTTACTGGGGCCAGAGAATGGCTATTGCTGGAGATGCTCTAGCAGACAATGCCGTAAGTAACCCTGATAATTCAGGACGTTATACCGGTGAACCAATCAATAGTTTTGGTTCAGGTGTTGGCGGCTGGGGAAGATATTCAGGGATTAATGATCTGAATACTGTTCTGAAATACGTCAACGAAGTTGATGGATTAACTGATAACCAAAGAACTCGAATTGAAGGAGAAACTCTCTTCTTAAGAGCTTTGGCATACCACGATTTGGTGAAGGTTTATGGATATGAACCGAACAAAATTGTAAACGGTTGGGATCGGGGAGTTATACTTCGTACAGAACCTACCGAAACAGTTGATGGCGCTGATTTTAGAAGTCGGGCGTCTGTAGACGAAGTGTATAATCAGATAGAACAAGATCTATTGCGATCAATTGGAAACCTTTCTCAGGTAGATGGTAATGCACCGCATTTTGCAAATGTTGCAGCGGCACACGCATTGTTATCAAGAGTTTATCTCTACTGGGAGCGTTGGGATGACGCAATTGATCAAGCTACACTTGCTATTACTGCATCACCCGTTGGTGTAGCCCCTCCTGATGCAGTGGCAGGGATGTACAGCGCAGAACCAAATCCTGAGT
>PWFZ01000187.1 GCA_003555185.1 Balneolaceae bacterium
AATCCCGGATTGACCCCCGTTCCCAGGCAAGCCACTTTATTTTCAATACAGATATCATGAATTTTTTTCGACGCTTCAGGGTGCTGCTTCCATGGGTAAGAAAGTTCTTCACAGGTTGATACAATCTGCATGGCAAACTGGGCAGCTTCTTTTACCTGTTCTACCAGCTTGTCGATAGAAGAAACGGTGGTTAAAACCGCTACTTCCGGTTTGGTGCCGGCTTTTTCGATAGCTTCAGCAATCGATGTTGAAATGGTTACTCCTTGAGGTTTTGTTTCGAGAACATCACCAATATCTTTTCCATGTAGATCAGGGTTTAGGTCAACAGCACCTACAATTTCAATTCCCTCTCGTTCCACGGCATATTGTAATACCTGTTTGCCAAGCGCGCCAATTCCTATCTGTATAACTTTTATCATGTTATCTGGTGTGATTTATAATCAGGTTTAAAAAAGTTTTGTCTGAACGTAAAGTGCAGGAGTTACTTAAAGCGATCAAGATAGGCAGAATATGGCTCCCATCTAAGTAGACGAAAATAATTGGAAGCGGTTTCACGAAAGGAATGAGAGGCAATCTTCAAACCCGAGTTCGATTGATAAGTTGACATACGAGACATCAGAATCGTCAGGCTGAACGCCGGTGCTTTTCCCGGTCCCGATCCATCGGGGCAGTTCCTACTATTGGGACGAAACCTTCGAATATATGCACCGAAACGGCATCGTTGGGACGGATTATTATTCAGCTAAATCTCGCAGAAAAGCGTCAAACTGTGGGGTGTCATATTTTGCAAGCCCCTCTTTTTTGAAAGCCAATTTTCCATCCGGAGTGATGACATAGGTTGTTGGGATAGCCGAACTTTCATACGCCCCGGGAGCACGAGTTCTGAAGTGATAAATGGGAATAGAGTAGTCACGTACACTCATAAATTCCTTCGCTTTATCAAATTCTTCATCGACTGAAACGAGCAGGAATGTTACGTTATCATCCTCATCAAACCGATTATAGAGTGAGTAAATGGATGGCATTTCTGCAATACATGGCGGACACCACGTCGCCCAGATATTCATGAAAATCACGTCGCCCTCATACTGCTTTAGAGACTGGACTAATGCGTCTTCATCAGCAAAATAGAATTCACGGCTTGCATCCGGAAAATTTTCCAGTTCACCGGGGATGGAGGGGGTGATGAGTCCGGTGGCCAGTAATCCACGCTGCATAGTGCCGATTACCTGGGTGTGCAGGCCTGTAAAATAGAGAAAGGCGAAGATTCCAATAAGCGCACCCCACTCAATGAATGTCCGTTTTCGACTGCTCTTTTTCTCTTCTGTATTCATTGGAGATGTTGCCATAGTGGGTAAATCTAAATATCAGTTGAATGGGGTTCGCTTAAATCAAACGCAGCCCGAAATCGAAGTTCACCGTTTAAATACAATGAATAAATATACTCCATTTCATCAGGTAAAATTTTAACTGACCATTTATTGGCCGCTCGTGCCGGACGATCTTCGATGGTGCTTTCATCAGCCGGAAAAAACTGGACGGATTCATCACCGGAAACATCAGCCCAGCCGCCGTACATGTTATCTTCTTGCTCAGTACCATCGGGGTTTCGGTGATCGTGTGCCAGATGAAGGCCGTTTTCTCTCATTGATAAAATCCATGTACGAGATCGATCTTCATCTACGTAAAACGGAATTCGAACTTCATCGTCTCTGCACTCGTCGAGCACCATAATCATATCGGGATCCTGCAGTTCATGGTCTCCGTCACCCAAAGAGATAAACTGAGTTTCACCACGGTAAGCATGGCCGCAAAATTCCTGTATCTGGTTGATGAATTCAGCCTGATTAGCCCGTTGCTGGATCTCTGTTTCCGAATTTGCGCATTGCATCAATAAAAGAGAAAAGACGAAGAGTAAAAGTGTTTTAAATGTATTCATAAATCTATGATCGGTTTACTTACCAGTGTGGAACGATTTAGTAAAAATATTCGGTATTCTTTCGTGTGTAAAACTACAAGCTTTAAATATCAAAAGAATGGATTATAAAAAGAAATGGTGGAAGCATTCTGTTGTGGGTGTAACTCTTATAGGACTCGGTGTGAACTTTGTTGCCGAGGCAACGCTGTTAAAGGGGGGAGCGGAAGTACATATTGCTGTTTGGTTCTGGGTAGGTCTTATTGGAATTGCGAGTCTTAATGCAGGGGTTGCCTTTATGTGTGATGCGGTAAAAAACCGGATCTATCTGGAAATGGAAGAGGGGGATGCACCGGTGCCACGAAGTTAAGGTACACGTAGCGCAGGTCGCTGACCTGCGAGGAAAAGATATCACAATGAGCGGATTCTTAAATCTGAGTACTGTTTTCGCTTCGGATAAGAAAATGTTTGCTCACACAGGTCGGCGAACTTCAATACATTATAACGACGTTCTGGTTAAGCTAAACATGGTATGCCTTAAAATAGAATGGGATTTGTTTGGTGTAAAAAAGTTTGCAGGCATATTTATAGGTAGCTGCGGACTAACAGACATACCATGTTTGTTAGTAGCTTGAGTTAAACATGGTATGTTTAGATTCAGAGCCGGGTTTGATTTCTGCAATTAAACTTACTGTAGTGGTGGAAATACTGCCAACAACAGACATACCATGTTACAAAATCAACGACCTGCACACTGTACACAACGAGTGGTATAAGGCATGATTTTTAGTCTGCCGACAGGAATATCATTTCCGCACTTGAGGCAGGTGCCCAGTTCACCTTTTTTATAACGCTCCTGTGCGCGTTCCAATTTTTGGAAAATCCTCTTCTTTTCGCGTAATGCATTTTCGTTGATCGTTTTGTTGTTGATTGCGTCCATTCTGGAAAGTCGTCCGATTGAAGCATCAAGGGAAATTGGCTTTGTAAGTTCAGTAAGCTCTTTGATCTCTTCACCGACCGATTCAATCTGATCATCAATAATTTTAGCAATCTCTTTTTCTTCTTTCTTATCCATAAATCTTTTGGGTAATGTAAATTATTGCGGCTGAATAGGATTTTTAATAGCGTACTGCAGACAGAACACTTTCAGATAAACTGACATGTCTTTGTCCATTTGTTCTTTTTTTCCGGAGTCCGCAGTGGGGACAGAAACTGGCAGATGTTGCATTGATTTTTATCAGCCGTGAAACTCAAAATAATCAATCGATATGGTTAAAGTATAATACTGCCTTCCTCAATTGACTTTGTTCATTTATAAAACAAAGTATATAACTCCGCCCAAAATAAAAATGATGGTTGCCCAAAGCCAAAGGGCAATTTTGTTTGCTTTTTTTGCTTTCTGGGTGTCATACCATGTTCGGGGTCGTACACCCTGCAGAATAAAAGTAGTAATACCTGCCAGGTTCACACAGATAACATTTATGAATAGAAGCATGGCAGAAAAAAGTGCCAGGCCGAACTGCATATCACCTAATAATAAACCTGAAACCACAAGAGGGGGTAAAAGCGCCACGGCTACCATCACACCGATAACGGCAGTTGACATCCCTACGGTATAAGCCAATACTCCCGCTGCTCCGGATGCCAGAGCCAATGCGATATCTGATAGGTGAACTTCCGTTCTGCTTGCTATTTGATAAACTTCGACATCAACAGTCAGGAAATAACCCATCACAACAGAAATGAAAAATGCGACGGCCAACCCGATCATGTTAGTTTTAAGAGATTTCATTCCCAGCTTCAGATCAGCCAGGGTTATAGAAAGTGCCAGTCCTACATTAGGGCCCAGCAACGGAGCAATTACCATGGCACCGATTACTACTGCGGTATTATCTCTTATAATTCCCAAAGCTGCTACAATAGTAGATAATACAACCAGGGCAATATAAATTCGGGAAAATTCAACAGCATCAGAAATATCTGAATAAAGTTCTTCCCTGCTCACACGAATTCCCTGAAGCGGTTTATCGGCTGACTTATCGGGATAGTTGATTTTCTTTTCCTCATCTGTTGTTTTTTCTTCCATTCTGGGAAGAGTGGCATCAACACTTACCATTACGAGCCTGTAATCTTCCTCCTTTGAAAAGAGCTGCTCGGCTTTATCTAAAAAAATTTCTGTATCTACGGAGTCGACTAAAACTTTTAACATAAACCCCGACTGCTTGGAACTGCTTTGCCAGTAATGAACTACAGAATCATTAGAAAGCAGATCGCGGCAAGCTTCTTCCCGATTTTTTGGTATTACAATCTCTATCTGTCGAAGGGGCATGTTAGCACTGTTTTATATTCTCTTTAAGTTGAAGTTACGTTATTAAAAATCAAGTTGCGATAAACGAAAACCGGAGCTTTACTGCTGGTACAAATCGAGGAGAAATTTACCAATTGTTACCATAAACCTTACAGAAGATATACAGATCAAACTTGTCATTTTTTTGTTTGGTTATCCGCTCTAAAATGATCAAACCCCATTTTCCCGATATCAAATAACTTGCCTTTATTCAGGAGTTTCAGCTCAGCCGATCCAGGCTCCACCTCACCGATGATGTTGTAGCTGTATCCAAATTTTGCTTTAAAATTGTGTTTCAGGGCCTCAGCTTTTTCCCTGCTGATTGTGAACAGTAGCCCGTAATCCTCACCTGAAGCCAGAGCAAGCTCTAAGTGGCTCCAAGAGTGTTTTTGGCACACGTTTTGAAGGGGCTTAGTAATGGTGATATTTTCTGATTCTACCACCAATGACGCATTCGATGCCTTTGCAATATGCCCACCATCGGACTGCAGGCCATCTGATAGATCGATCATGGCATGAACACCGCCAAACTCTGCCAAAAACTGCGCTTCATCAACAAATAGGTGCGGACGGTTATGGGCCTTAATCAGTTTCTGTTCATCACTACTGAATGGAGGTTCTTTTTCGAGTAAAAGTTTTAATCCGGCGCCGGACTCTCCCAGATTTCCTAGTACCGCAATTTGGTCTCCCGGCTCTGCAGCGGATCTCCTTAATATGTTTTCTGATTTTATTTCTCCTAACAGTGTATAGTTGATCACCATTGGGCCAGGGCTTTTGGTGGTATCTCCCCCCATAATTTTGACGCCATGGATATTGGCAAGTGCATGCGTTCCCCGGAAAAATTGCTCGATCCAGTCCAGTGGCAGATCATCCGGCAGTCCGATGCTCAGAAATGCATAGAGCGGCTTGCCGCCCATCGCAGAGATATCACTCATGTTCACCGCCAGAGATTTATACCCAAGATCATCCGCTGAAATCCAGTCCCGCCTGAAATGTCGATCCTCAATCAGCATGTCCGTTGTGATCAGCAGTGACCGGTCATCACCACCGGGAAGCACAGCGCAGTCGTCACCGATTCCGATTTCATCTGCATTCCCACTCCTGCCGAAAAGATGCGCAATCCGGTCAATTAACCCAAACTCCCCCAGCTCTGAGAGAGAGTCAGTATTTTTAAACAAAGGTTTCTTGTCCATTTATCCAGTGGGTCAGATTCTTTATCTATGTTGATTTACCATCGAATTCTCGCTGCCATCTCACGCGGTTTTGCTGATGCAGAAATTGCTGGCACTGCCGTTAGTTCCAGCATATTACGTGAAAGATAAGAAATTACAGTGCAGAACGATCTGCCATGTATAACCTTAGCCTAAAATCCCTGCGCAAAGCTGCCAGGAATCTCAAGTCGTTTGGCACTTCTACTTTTGCTCTTCCATCCTGTTACACAAACGCAATCACCAGCAGTGCGTATGAAATCATTGCTAGAATTCCGGCCATAATGGCTAACGGAAACTGACTGGTTACGTGATCCATCAAATCACAGCCCGTGGCGAGAGAAGAGAGGATAGTGGTATCGGAAATGGGTGAACATTGATCCCCAAAAACGGCGCCACCAATAACGGCAGAAAAGCAGAGCGTAAGGAAAAATGGATCGGGGACAATTGCCCAAGCGAGTGGAACGGCGACAGGGAAAACTACCGCGTAAGTTCCCCAGGATGTTCCGGTGGAGAAGGCAATAATCATACAGAGAATCATGAGAATTCCAGGAAGTGCAGCTGGGGCAATGACGTGACCAACAAGATCTACAACATAAGCGGCTGTACCGACGGCATCGGCTACCTCCTTAAGAGAAACGGCAAGCGCGAGAATAATTGCTCCTATGGTAACACCTTTACAGCCATCAATAAATCCGTCGATTGCTTCCTGCAGTTTCATTCCCTTGGCGAGGGCAATTCCAATACCGGCAAGTACGGCTAATATAAATGCTTCGGCGATCAGCAGTGTTGGGGAGTCGGTTCTGCCCAGATAAAAATAGGTGTAAAAATAGGGTATGATGGCAACTCCAAGCAGGGTACCGATTGGTCCAAAGAAATCAATCAAGCCTGAGGAATAATTTTTCGGAACTTTGTTTTGGGTGAGTTCATCGGCAGCCATTGGTGTTGCTCCGGGTCGATCTAACTGGCCGGTTTCGCGTGATCTTTTGATGGCGGCTCTCATCTTTTTACCGGGTACCCAGGGGAGTTTTTCCCATGCAAAAAGCAGCGTTATAAAAATGGCAAATATGGCGTAAAAGTTAAACGCGATCGATGAGATAAAAAAGTTTACTCCGTCCTGTTGGGTTTCAAACATTGGGATGGTACCAATAACCAAACCACCTACATAAAACGGCCACACATTAAAGGGAATAATCGTTGCGGCAGGAGAGGCGGTGGAATCAACCATGTAAGAAAGTTCTTCATGAGAAACTTTGTGCTTGTCTGCAACGGGACGAACCGTGGCACCGGTTAAAACCGTACTGATGGTGCCGCCCTGATGGAAAACCAATCCCATCAGCCAAGTGAAAAACTTTGCGGATCGGGGACCACGAACCATCAGGTCGCTTGCCCAGGTTGCAAATTTCACAGCTCCGCCGGTTCGGGTCCAGATACCAATTAAACCGCCTAGCGCCCACAAATAAACCAGAAGAATAACCGCAAAACTTTCGGTGCCGATAGAGGGGATTAAAAAGCCTTCGATTACGTTGATATTCCCTGCAATAACACCACCTAAACAGATTCCAATAAAAAGAGCACTTACAACTTCGCGGGTATAAAATGCAAGTACAATGGCAACAAGCGGCGGCATGATTGACCAAAATCCGTAATGGCCATTTTGCTCAGGGAAATGCCCGGAACTGTAAATTCCAGCAATGATGAGAGCAATAAATCCGCCGGTATAAATTTTTCTGCGAGTGGAGGGGTCACTAAATCGCTGAGCAAAGTAGCCTGATTCGTTTGACATGCATTCTTTTATTGGTTTTATCAGATAGCCATGAAGATAACAGATGTTATCTTAAATACAATCTATGTAAGCGATAATACCGTATTACCTGCAGAGATAACAAGTACAGGCTGATTGCCTAAAAACTTTTAACATTTACGATATGAAAACATCCACTTTTTTAACACTTATCACATTTTCTTTGTTGCTGTTCTCTTGCACTAATAATGTTACATCAACAGACAACGGAGATGAGGTAGAAGATGATCCGGAAATAGAACAAACGGGGGTAACGCTCGGTAATGTAGGATCCACGGCGTATGTGGTCACGGGCATTGACGGCGACGGAGCAACCGCCGAACAAAATGAAGAGAATGTTATGATTGAGCTAAAGATAGGTCAACGTTATACATTTACAAACAGTGCCGGAGCGAGTGCTCACCCGTTGGGCTTTAGGAATGCTGATAATGAATTTCTGATTCGTCAGGGAAACAACAGCGGAACCTTTGGCGATGACGAAGAGGTAAATGTTGTGAAATCCGGTGATAATATATCATTCACGCTCACTAATGCGTTAGCTTCACAAATGACTCAATATATATGTGTGTTTCATCCGGGTATGAGTGGTGAGATCGCTGTGATTGAGTGACAGTCTATTTCCCACGAAATGCCAAAGAGTGCCGTGTTCAATTTTGGACACGGCATTTTTTATGGAAGAGCCTTTAGGTCATTCTGTTTTATTTGATTAGCCTGATGAATAAGTTTGTTGATTTTTAAACCCCACAGAGGCCCGGCGTTATCACGATGAACACGGCATTCTCGTCGTTAATCTACTCCTTATATCTCTTTGTGTTCGCTTTATGGGGTATAGCTTTTTACGGAAGGGTCATTAGGTCATTCTGTTTAGTCTGATTAACCTAATGACTAAGTTTGTTGAATTTTAAACAGTTTACTAACCACAATGGCCCGGCGGAATCACGACGAACACGACAATCTCGTTATTAATCTATTCCTTTTATCTCTCTGTGACCGCTGTGAAACTCGCTGTGTCGCCGTGGTTACAAAACACTTTGAAGTGATAAATTTGAGATTACAAAATCACTATTCTTATTCATTTTTTTATGTAAGTATTGAAGTTGATCATCAATCTTAAATGGTAAACGTTGAATGTTCGACAGGCCGTTTATTATCTACATACTTTGAGGGTCAAAAGTATAGTTCAGACGGGTTCCTTACCTAGGCAGTCATGAATCTTAAATTTTATATTTTCAATTCATAAACAATCGCTGATGGTGCATCATCATTAGATTCGGAATTACAATTAACAAGGATTGCCAGGGAGAGGAAAGTGGTGATAGTAGTAGTTGGTAACGATATATCCTCTTGTTAGTAGTTGATTTATATTTCCTGATGCTTGTTCAAAAAATATATAGTTTACGCAAATAAAAAAGACCGAGGAGATCGCCCCCCGGCCTTTTGTGTGTGGTTCAAAACTGCAGATCAGATAATCCTACTCTTGTCTGGCAGTTTCCCCAAGAATCAGATATGTGGTTAGATCTGTTGTGCTAAGTTCCTGTAAAGGATCGTGCACTACAAAGAATCCACCGTAATCTCGTGTCAATTGGTTGAATGAGAGATTTGTTTGGTTAGATCCGGATGCTTCACCGTCAGCAGCTTCAAGTCCGCCTGCAAAGATATCAGCGTTTGGAGTTTCATTGTACGGAGTACCGTTTTCAGTAGTATCCGGGTCTGCAAAGTCATGTGAGTGAACGGCATACTCTTCACCATTAACTGCATTGTTAAGTGTAATACTGATGGTAGATGTACCGTCAATTTCCTCATCAACAACCATGGTTGCATTCAGGTTACGTTCGTGATCTCCTTCGTATGCAGTATCAGGATTGTCCAGTGCTTGCCCTTCGTTAAAAGAATATTCAAATGTAGCTGATCGAAGATTCGCTTCGCCTGCATTAAGTGACTGACCGAATACACCCAAAATGAGGTATGTCGTCAAGTCAGTTGTGCTTAACTCCTGTGTTGGATCATGAACAACAAAAAATGCTTCGTACTCTTCGATTAATTCGAGGAAGTTCAGCTCTGTTTCATTTGTTAAGCTTGCTGATCCGCCATTTCCTGTAATTGCACCGGCAAATACGTCACCGTTTGGTGTTTCATTGTAGGGTGTGCCATTTGGTGTTTCATTAGCGTCGGCAGCATCATGTGCATGAACAGGATACTCTAATTCTTCTACAGTATTATTCAGGGTTACTGTTACATTCGCAAGACCGTTTCCACGCTCTTCAATCACAAGCTCAGCAGAAAGGTTTCGTGGGTGATCACCCTCTTCGCCGGATGCATCATAGGCAGTCTCAGTATCGTCAAGTGCTTGTCCTTCATTAAATTCATAGGTGAAAGACTCAGATCTCAAACTCGATTCGCCGGCGCCCAAACTTTGTGCAAATACACCTAAAACAAGGTATGTAGTCAGATCAGTAGTACTCAGATCTTGTAAAGGATCATGAACTACAAAAAATGCTGCATAATCATTGACAATCTCATCATATGAGATGGATGTTTCGTTGGTAGAACTTGCAGATCCACCGTTTCCTTCAATTCCACCAGCAAATACATCACCATTAGGTGTTTCATTGTAAGGTGTGCCATTTGGCGTGGTATCAGGGTCAGCAGCATCATGTGCGTGAACCGCATAGGTTTCTCCACTAACAGTATTATTTAATGTTACTGTAATAGAAGCATTACCATTTTCCATCTCTTCAACGGAAAGGTCAACATTAAGATTTCTATCATGTTCTCCTCTATAAGCAGAGTCGTCATCACCTAACGCCTGGCCCTCATTGAAAGCATAGGAGTAAGATTCTGCACGAAGTTCATCAACCTCTCCGGTTGGGGTGTCGTCACTACATGCGGCAAACAATCCTGCGGACAGGAATGCCAACAGTATAAATGTGGTATATTTTGTATTAAGCATAATTATTCGGTTTAATTAACTTTTGGGGTTTAGTAAGATTTTTGAACAGCTTAGATGAATATTTCTATCAAGCGTTCACCCAACAGTACGAGCTCGAAGGAGGGGCGGATTGGATAGATGGAAAAGTTTTTCTTTTTAGAGCGGAAGAAAGGATGAGTTGATGAGGAAAGGCTTCTCTAAATCAATGATTAAACCTACATGAGGGAGGTTTTAACAAGCTCATCTGAGAGTGGCTTTTATCAGATAAAATTTCCAAAACCTGAACGACCAGCGTTTAAGTTGATCTGTTTTGAATTGAAAATCTTGCAGAAGAGCGTCCGTTTCAGCGGCTGATTTTGTGTTGATGTTTTCGGGGGAGAGGGCTGAGATAATTCCGTTAGGAAGATGGAACCATCCTTCCAGATTCCAGTCAAGCAGATAAAGTGTGCCGCCGGGTGTTAAAAGTCTCTTAAAATGCTTTGCTACTTTTTGATGATCGGTATAGTAATGGAACGAGTTCAGGCAGATAAGGACATCAAAAGAATTTGGTTCAAAATGAAGCTCTTCGGCGATGTGTTGAGAAAAAGTGATATTCTCAACATCAGCTAACCGCTCGCGGGCAACCATTAACATCCCTTCTGATGGATCATTTAGCACGAGTTCAGAAACTTTAAATCGATCTGCAATTTCTGAGGCTAGTACTCCAGTCCCACCGCTGACATCCAGTACGCGTGAGCTATCCGGAATTTTTAGCCGGTCGAGAAGTTTGGTGTGAGTGTGTTTAAGGTAAGCGCTGTAGCCACGGTCGTATTTTTTTGACAGTTTGTTATAATATCCAACCGTTTTTTCTGCTTTGATGTTGTCCATGTCTGTAGAATAAGGATTTATTAAATAGTTTTTTTAGCGACATGATATTAGTATTGGATATTGAATTCGTTATATAGTTATATCACGATCTTCACATAAACACATGAAACTATGGCTCTTCGATTATCTTTCCTTTTTTTGTTATTACTATCAGGGTCTGTTTATGCCCAGCAATCGGTTGAAGTGATGCTGGCCGGGTTTAATCACGAACCGGCAGTACGAACCACTGCTATGGGAATGGCTACGATCACAGTTTCTGCAGATACACTTTATATTGAAGGGGACTTTTCGGATCTGATGGGAAACTATGGAGCCGCTTATATTCATTATGGCGCCAGGGGGAAAGTTGGTCATCGGATGTTTCGACTTACGGCAGATGTAAATGAGAGTCGTAAGGAGGGTGTCTTTCGAAGTGAAGAAAATCAGTTTGTAATGACAGAAGCGCAGAGGGATGCCCTGCGAAAAGGGATGTTGTACATCAATATTTCATCAGATCGATTTCGCCAGGGCGAAGTAAGAGGACAGATTCCCGGGATGTAGAATTATGTCTAGTTAATTTTCGGGAGCTCCAGTTTGTAGTGGACGGCGATAAACCGGATAAACAGGACTGCCGCAATGGCGGTGATCTGAGCGACGATGATCGATTCTCCGAATTCTACTATCATAATGTAGAGGAGTCCGCCAATTACTGAAGCTGAGGCGTAGATCTCTTTTCGAAAAATGAGTGGCTTGGTTGCTGCCAATACATCGCGGATCACTCCACCAAAACAACCGGTAACCGCACCGAGTGCGACGGAAATGCCGATTCCCATCCCGGCCTGAAGACCAATTTGAACTCCGGTTACCGTGAATACACCGAGACCTACCGCATCAAAGAAGAAAAACCACCCTTCCCATTTTCCAATTTTACGGTGCAATAGCAGCCCGAAAAGAAACCCGGCGACTATTGACCAGATGGTAAGGGTGTCGGTGAGCCAGTTTACAGGGGTGTTGCCAATGAGCAGGTCACGGGTAGTTCCTCCTCCAATTGCCGTGACGAATGCCAGGACCAGAATCCCAAAAATATCATACCGGCTGCGAATGGCAGCGGTAGCACCTGATACGGCAAAGGCAAATGTACCGAGGGCATCGATTGTCGTAAATAGGTCGAAAGTGATCAACGTAAGTTAGGGTCGTTGGTTTACGTGGCTGTATTGAAACATAGGGAAAAGTGAGAAGGTTAAAAATCTTCAAAAGCTGCAAGGCAACTGCTTGGCACAAAATTTTCATTATCGTAATTGCACGATATTCTGTTGTTGAGTCCGGATGAGGATTTCTAACCTCAATTTTTATCCGCTGATTTGATTTAAACGTAATTCTCCTTACTTTATATCGTATAACTACGATATACGATTATGGCAATTACTAAATCGACAGAGTTCGACAAGAAAAAGATAAGGATGGCAGAATTTGCCAAGGCATTGGCGCATCCTGCGAGGATCGCTATACTGGAAATTTTAGCAGAAAGTGACATGTGCATTTGTAATGATATCACAGAAAGGCTTCCCCTGGCGCAGTCCACGGTATCTCAACATCTGAAGGCATTAAAGTCAGCCGGAATCATTACCGGTAATATTGATGGAGTAAAGTCCTGTTATTGTTTGAATGATGAAAGTATTGATGAATTGAGAAGTATGATGGGGTCACTGCTGAACAAGCTGGGGGAATCATCTGCTAATTGTAAATAAAAGAAAAGGTGAATAGTTTGAAAACGATGAAATCAGCTGAAGAAATTAAGGAATCGGTAAAAAAGAAGTACGGAGAAATCAGTAAACAAAGTCGGTCGGAAAATGCCACAGTAAGTTGTGGAGCGACCGGATGTTGCGACACAGTAGACTACGCTATATTTGCGGAAGACTATTCTACGCAAATTGGATACACTTCAGAAGCGGATTTGGGTTTAGGGTGCGGACTTCCAACAGAGCATGCAAAACTGAAGCCCGGCGATACCGTGGTGGATTTAGGATCCGGCGCGGGGAACGACTGTTTCGTTGCGCGACAAATTGTAGGGGATAATGGGCATGTTATTGGTATAGATATGACCAAAGAGATGAATGTAAAGGCCCGTATAAATGCAGAAAAACTCAACTACAGCAATGTTGAATTCAAGCTGGGAGATATTGAGAATATCCCGCTTGATGAAGGAATTGCGGATGTGGTTGTAAGTAACTGCGTAATGAATTTGGTTCCTGACAAAGAGAAGGCTTTCAGTGAAACCTACCGGATCACAAAGCCGGGCGGACATTTCAGTATTTCTGATGTTGTAATTTCGGGCGAACTTCCTGATCAAATAAAAGAGGACGCTGAGCTGTATGCGGGCTGCGTAGCCGGAGCTATCGACAAAGAAGAATATTTGAGCGTCATTGAACAAGCAGGATTTAAAAATGTCACCGTTCAGAAATCAAAAAAGATTACCGTTCCGGATGAGATTCTTTTAAAAACCCTGACTGAAGATGAACTTCAAGAGTTCAAAAAATCAGAGACAGGAATTTTCAGCATCACTGTATATGGTGTGAAATAATAAAATCAGCAGCTTTTCAACTATACTTGAAGCAATCCATGAACGGCCAAAGGGTCTTAATAAAACCCTAAATAAAAGGTTATAACCTGTGGACTTTTATTCACATCTGCTATATAATTAATCCTTTACTTTAAATAAGTTGCATTAAGAGAAATATTAATCCGATTCAGGTTGTCGTTTAGAAATTTGGATTTTAAACCTTGAAAAATGAGAAATGCCTGCCTGCCGCTTTTTATAATGATTACAATTATGATGACACAACCACTTGGGGCTCAGTCTTTGCTTTACCAGGACAGTGAAGCCACCATTGAGGAGCGTGTTGAGGATCTGCTTGATCGCATGACTATTTATGAAAAGATCGGCCAGATGACTCAGCTCAATATCACAACCATTAATGAGACGGGCCATCAATCGAATGTGGAGCTTGTAGAAGAGAAAGCCCGTGAGCTTATTGGTGAGCATCACATCGGCTCTTTCCTGAATGGCGAAGCTGTGCCGCCGGAGCAGTGGTTTGAGTTTATGGACGGACTGACCCGACTGGGTGTTGAGGAGAGTCGACTCGGTATTCCAATCATCTACGGAATTGATCATATGCACGGTGCAAGCTACCTTGAGAGGGCTACAATCTTCCCACAAGCGATAAATCTGGGAGCAACATTCAATGAAAAACACAGCTACAATACCGGATATGTTACCGCGATTGAATCGGCCGACCTGGGTCATCACTGGAATTTTGCGCCCGTTCTGGATCTGGGCGTAAACCCGCTCTGGTCTAGGCTTTGGGAGACCTTCGGAGAGGATCCGCATGTGGCATCAGTCATGGGAACAGCCTATCTCAAAGGGTTAAAAACGGAGGATACAAATCCCAAAAAAGTAGCGGCCACGGCTAAACATTTTTTGGGATATTCGGATCCTAAGTCCGGCTGGGATCGCTCGCCGGCTTATATCCCGATGCAGGCCATTCATGAGTTTCATCGTCCACCTTTTCAGGCGGTCATTGATGAAGGTATCGAAACTGTGATGCTGAACAGCGGTGAGCTCAATGGTGTGCCGGTTCACGCTTCACATGAACTTGTCACCGGCTTGCTTCGCGATCAAATGGGATTCGATGGAGTTGTTCTAACCGACTGGGCTGATATCGAAAAGCTTGTCAATTTTCACTATACGGCAGAAAACTATAAAGAGGCCACCTACCAGGCGGTATCGGCAGGTGTGGATATGAGTATGACACCGCTTACCCTCGAGTTTAATGAAGCGATGAAAGAGCTCGTGGAGGAAGGGAGAATTACGGAGGAGCGGGTAGACGAATCAGTACGAAGAATTTTAAGGCTGAAATTTGAACTCGGCCTTTTTGATGATCCATTCCCCCGGAGTGACCGTTTTGACAGAATTGGATCGGAAGATAACAGGCTAAAAGCACTGGATGCAGCCCGGGAATCGATCGTACTGCTACGAAATGAAAACGGTGTGCTGCCTGCTGAAAATCCACGTAAAATTATTGTAACTGGCCCGTCGGCAAACAGCAAACGCAACCTCTCCGGCGGGTGGACTATCACCTGGCAGGGAGGAGAAGAGGAGCAGTTTCCGGATCGGGTCATGACAATTCTGGATGCGCTGAATGTGGAGTTTCCCGATGCCGAGATTGTTCACGCCAAAGAGATTCCGGAACCCGATCAGCTAAACAGCGCTGATCTGATTATTTATGCAGGCGGTGAAGAGCCGTATACCGAGTTTATTGGCAATATCAACGATCTGTCGCTGTCCCCGGAACAGCTGGATGACATTTCTAAGCTGACAAAAAGCGACTCCCCGCTTGCCTTGGTATTGGTTCAGGGGCGTCCAAGGCTGATCACTGAAGTAGCCATTGATGTTGACGCAATCCTGTTTGCCGGTCTTCCCGGTTTTGAAGGTGCCGAAGCCATTGCAAATATTATTAGCGGAAAAGTGAACCCCAGCGGGAAACTACCAATCTCATACCCGATGAATCCAAATCACTTTATACCCTACAATCATAAACCGAGTGACGTCTACTTTTTTGAGGGTGGTAATCCGAATGAAATTATCCAGGAAGATCAGGATCCTTCTCTGTTTCCATTCGGACACGGGCTCTCCTACACTACGTTTGAATACTCTGAACTGTCTCTCGACAGCAGTCAACTGAATGAGGGAGATCGGCTTCAGGCTGAAGTCACGATTACCAACAGCGGCAACCGTGCAGGAATGGAGAGTGCCCTCTGGTTTCTCACTAATCATGTGGGCAAAATTACGCGCCCTGTAAAAGAGCTGAAGCATTTTGAGAAAATAAGTCTCGAGCCCGGAGAATCTGTTCGGATAGAATTTTCAATCAATCCGGAAGAACATTTGGCCTACCCCAATCAAAAAGGTGATTCGGTATTGGAGGCGGGGAAGTTTACTGTAAGAGTCGGAGGACTGTCTGAGGAATTTTATTTAGATCTGATGAATTAACGGATCAGATTACCAGGATAACGAGATAGAGAACCTGCGTACATGGTGTGGGTTCTCTGTGATCTTGATCTGGAGATCAATTAAAAGGAATAGTTCAGGAGTTAATCTTCTTCAGCTGGTACTGCTTGGGAGTGGTTCCGGTCTGCTCTTTGAATAGCTTTATAAAATGACTGAGGCTTGAATATCCAAGTTGAAAACTCACGTCGGTTACGTTTAGGTTTTCATTTTTGAGAAGGTTGCACGCCTTTTTAACTCTCTCCTGATTAATGTAATCTATAGGACTGATACCAAACTCACTGTTAAAATATCTGTAAAATGATGCCTTACTCATGCAGGCTATTTCAGCAAGCTTTTTGATGGATATGGAGCGGTCGAGATTGTTATTTATATATTCAATGGCTGCAGCCAGTCCGCTTTTCGTAACGTGCTTCTTATAATTTTTGAGAAGCAGATTCCTGGATTCGGTTTGCAACATATGCACGATCAACTCAGAGGTATTCATATCTACCAATAAATCGCGCTGGTTATGCTCCTCCGTAAAGATGTGAAATAGTTTTCTGATTAAGAGATCCACCGATTCGGTATTGGAAAAGTGTACCGAGGAGGAAGCATCATACTCCCATTCTCCCGAGGTTTTGCTACGTGGTAGATGTTCATTCATTCGGGCAACGATATCATCAATCCTAGAAAGCGGTAGCTCCACGGTCATGCATTTGGTGGGTTCATTTAGTTTAGCATCCGGAAAGTCAATATGAATGGTTGTGTTTGGTGGAAGAACGAGGGATTCACTTGGGACAAATTCAAAAGGCTTTTCGTCGCCGGAGTGAATCACTTTTTTCCCTGAAATCATCCCGCAATACATTGGACTGTCGGACTTCAGCTCTACAAGATGCGCTTCCTGATAGGTGTCGTATATCGAAAACACAGCCTCGCCACCGGCATAACTAGTCCGGTTTTCCACAAGTTTGTGAGGGGGTTTGCTCTCTGTATGTTGGAATCCATTCTTCAAAATTGTGAGGTTAAGACTGCTTAAACATTGAACTACTTAAATATTATAGATAAAGGCGTTAAATAAATCAAATTGAGACGATAGCGATACTTTTTGAGATCATCGACCAAGATTGGAAGCGCTTTTTTATTCAATATGAAGTAACAGATTCAGTTTAACTAATGGAGATCAATATGTTACATGAACGCCCGAAGTTTAAAGAAAAGTATGACAATTACATCGGTGGAAAATTTGTAGCCCCGGTGGACGGAGAATATTTCGATGATATTTCCCCCGTTGATGGAAAACCGTTCACGAAAGTAGCTCGCTCTAATGAAAAAGATATAGAACTAGCGCTAGATGCTGCCCATAAAGCTGCACCCGCATGGAACAGCTCATCAGCCGCTGAAAGAGCATCAGTGCTAAATAAAATGGCAGATATTATTGAGGAAAATCTCGAATATCTTGCACGTGCCGAAACCATTGACAACGGGAAGCCTATTCGAGAAACAATGAATGCGGATTTACCGCTTGTTGTTGATCACTACCGATATTTTGCCGCGGCTATCCGAACTCAGGAAGGCGGTATTTCAGAGCACGATTCACATACGGTTTCCATAAATCTACCGGAACCGTTGGGTGTTGTTGGACAAATTATTCCGTGGAATTTTCCATTGTTGATGGCGGCCTGGAAAATTGCACCTGCTCTTGCGGCTGGAAATTGTACAGTAGTAAAACCGGCCGAGCAAACTCCGGCAAGTATTATGATGATGCTGGAGCTGGTGGGAGATGTAATTCCTGATGGTGTATTAAACGTAGTAAATGGATTTGGTCCTGAAGCAGGTCAGCCACTAGCCACAAATGAACGCATTGCAAAAATTGCATTCACCGGTGAAACAACAACCGGCAGACTGATTATGCAGTACGCATCAGAGAATCTGATTCCGGTTACGCTGGAGCTTGGTGGAAAAAGCCCGAATGTATTTTTTGAAAGCGTAATGGACGAAGACGATGAGTATTTCGATAAAGTACTTGAAGGTGCTGCACTGTTTGCACTGAATCAGGGAGAAGTTTGTACATGTCCATCACGAATATTGGTTCAGGAGTCTATCGCAGAGGAGTTTACGGAAAGGGTTGTTGAGCGAGTAAAAGCAATAAAGATGGGGCACCCGTTGGATGATTCTACTATGGTGGGTGCACAGGCATCCAATGACCAGTATGAGAAAATCCTCAACTATTTTGATGTAGGTAAGGAAGAGGGCGCAAAAGTTCTCGTTGGTGGCGGAAAAGCGGATGTTGGAAGCAATGGTATTTCCAGCGGATATTATATTCAACCCACCATTTTTAGTGGTAATAATAAAATGCGTGTATTCCAGGAAGAGATCTTTGGCCCGGTTACCTCATTAACCACCTTTAAAGATGTGGATGAG
>PWFZ01000089.1 GCA_003555185.1 Balneolaceae bacterium
CCATTACTCCTGATATGGATGCCGATGCTGTTGGAGGGTTAGTTAATCTTGTAGCGAACCGCCTTGTTGGAGAGCAACGTGAATTTAATGTTACGGCTTCAGGAGGATGGCACAACCATGCCGGTGTTGGAAATCCTAAAGCAAGTGTCCATTTTGGTCAGTCTCGTGGAAATTTCAGCTACATGTTGCGGGGAAATATTAGTCGCGAAAATCGAAGAATGGATGATATTCGTCATTTCTGGAGTGAGCAGGAGTTTAATGGTCAGACAATCGATAATATCAGCCAGATGAGAATAGGAGCCTACGAGTTTAAAACCGATCGCTATGCATTAAGCGGCCGTGCTGACTATCGTTTCAATGATAACCATACTGTTTTTGTCAGGGGTTTATATAATCTGCGTGACAAAAGCGGTATTCGTCACCAATTCAGAACCCGACAGGACAGGGGAGATGTGGTTGCAGTTGACGGAACCAGATATCACGTTGAGGGTGCAAGACTTGAGCCAATCGGACGGAGAAACCAAATCAGAAACGTATTGAGTAGTCTTACACTCGGTGGGCAAAGTGAATTCAGTAACTTATCGATGGACTATAGTGCAACCTATGCTTATGGAACCCACGACTCTCCTTTTCAGGAGTATCTAAGATTCCGCGCAAACGGACTTGATATGACCTATGATGTTGCTAACCGCAGCTCTGCACAAATTGAGTGGGTGAATGGCTCTCAGAACATTGTGTCAGACCCATCAAACTTTCATATGACACGTTATGAAAACCGAATTGATGACGTGCGTGATACTGACATTAATACTCGAGTAAATTTTTATATGCCTTATAACATTGGAACTGCTTCAGGTCAATTCAAGTTTGGTGGCAGATTCTTCCACAAACAAAAAGACCGGGATCATACGGTCGTTGAATACAATGATATCAACGGTACATTCCTGATGAGTGAAGTGGCTTCAAGCGATTACCACCGCACACTTGTAAATGGTCAATATCAGATCTTTAATTACATAGACTGGAATAAAGGTATTCCTTTCAGAGAGGCTAACATGGAGAATTTTCAGATGGATTCTGATGATAATCTCGAATTTCACCTGGTATCTGACCCGGCTGACTATTCTGCTACTGAAACAGTTACAGCAGGCTATGCAATGACAACAATTGAAAGCGACAGGTGGATGTTTCTGGCCGGACTGCGAACAGAGCTGACCGGAACCACATACAAAGGAAACCGAACCATTATTGATGAAAACGAACAGTTTTCAGGAAGAGAGCAAATGTCGTCGAGCGGAACATATTTGAATTTCTTTCCAATGGCTCACATCCGATATCAGTTAACCGATCGGTCGAATATTCGTGCTGCTTGGACAAATGCGATTGCCCGTCCATCGTTCACCGACCTGGCTCCATTTGAGATTGCAAACTTCGAGAGCGAGTCTGTCCGGAGGGGAAATCCTAACTTGAAGGCTTCAAAGGTGATGAACTTTGATCTGATGTTTGAGCAATACTTAAGCAGCATTGGTATTCTGTCGGCTGGGGTCTTTTATAAAAGGCTAAATGATTTTGTTTTCGAACAGGTATCCTTAGAATCAGGCGGTACATTTGATGGATTTGAAATCCGAAAACCTGAAAATGGAACGGCAGCAACAGTTTGGGGAGCTGAGTTAGCCTGGCAACAACGACTGCACTTCCTGCCGGGAGTATTAAATGGACTTGGAATTTATTCTAATTACACTTATTCAAACTCAACGGCACAACTGAGAATTGACCGTGAAGTGGAGCTTCCAAGACAAATTCCTCACGTAGTAAATGCCGCATTAACGTTTGAAAGAGGCAGTTTTTATAGCATGCTCTCTTATAACTACCAAAGTTCATATCTGTACCAGATCAGCACATCACAGGTATCGAACCACAGAAGCCACCTATTTCCCTCAAACGATCGTTATATGAGATGGCAGGAACGGGTTGACTTGACTTTGAGATACCAGGCAACATCTGCAATTCAGGTTTTTGCGGATGCACGAAACCTGACAAACTCACCGCAGACTTGGTATGATGGAAGCAGTGATTACCATTATCGGTCATCTTTCAACCATACAAATGCGACAGTAGGTGCGAGATTTACGTTCTAATGTTTAAGGTTTAATTTATTTCACTGCAATGATTAGAGAGATACCGGAGTCGGTGTCTCTCTTTTTTATGTTCAAAAGATTATAAAGTCTTTTTTTGCAACCGGAAGGTCATGGCTGTTCAGATTCAAATAGAGTTATATTTATTGAAAATACTCAGTCTATTTAATAATAAATGGATACGTTTGTAAGCTGGATAATTAATACATTCATAAAAATTGAAACAAACCAGCTCTTATATGTCTATTGCTTTTCGTCTCTTATCATTTTGTTATTTATTCATTTTTCTGATTGGCTTTACCGGATGTGATTCATCGAATACAGAAGTGGATGGTGAGACAAACCACGCAATTCTTGTCAGCATTGATGCCCTAAATGAGGACATTATGAGATACACGCTGACCCGTGATCAGGTGCCAGCGCTCTACGAAATTTTTGACAGCGGTGCATGTGCCGAGTATGCAATTAGCGCTTTTCCATCCTTGACTGCTCCAAGTCATTCGTCAATCTGGACAGGTGCGTATGGTGATGTTACCGGTATTTCCGGGAATTCTCAGCACCGTCTACCCCGCAATGAATTTACGATTACGGACCGTTGGACAGGATTTCACTACGATCCGTTATCAGCAGAATCTATCTGGCTGAGTGCTGCTCGTTCAGGCATGAAAGTAGCAGCCCATCAAACCACACAGGCTCCCGGAGTTCCCGGATATCTGCCGCGTAAAGGAGAGCGCACAAACGAGCTTGTCGAAAGAAGGAGTGAGGCAGAAGAAATTCTGGCGGGTGATCACGTAATGGCGTTTAACGGGTATAACAGAATGATTGCCGGTGATGCGGTTCTAAATGCAGAAGATGTAACATGGATGGAAGCGGCTGACTGGTCAGGACTTGAAGAACTCAATTCCGGAGTAGATCCAAAAGGCTTTTCCTTCGAAAATGAAGCAGGAGTATTTTACGGACTACTTTACGGTGATGACCATTATGATTCCGTACTGATCTCGAATGAGACAGATTTTTCAGGCGCGGTGCATGCGTATGCCGCCGAACCGGAATCGGAGCTTCATCAAAAAGAGTCTTTAGCTCAGCATTTTTCGGAAGCGTTGAAAATTCCGGTAGACAACGGGTCTGTATTTTTGAGAGTTCGCTTATTTGATGTTGAAGAAGATGGGTCTGATTTTATGCTATTCCATCCACGACTTCAGGTAATGGAGGCCAATAATTCTGACCTCAGACAGGAGTACGATCAAGCTGTTCGGGGATGGATTGGGAATTCTGCACTTGGTGTTTACAGAAATGGCGGTTTTGGGACTACATACATGGATGGTGGCAATGGTACTGCCGAAAGAAGATATCTTGAAACGGCAGAATTGATTACACGTCAATTTATGCGTGGAGCGGAATGGCTTTGGAATGAAAAAGACCCTCAATTTCTGCTCGATTATTTTCCATTATCAGATTCTATCGATCATACTATATGGGGCTATTTGGAAGAATCTGCGCCTATGTTTGATGAAGTATTGGCAGGTAAGATAAAGTCATTTCGTGCCGATGTTTGGGGATATACAGATATGCGTGTTCGCCACTTAATGGATTTAGCAGCCGAAAAGAATGCGGCATTTTTTATTACGGGAGATCACGGAATGCGGTCAAGCTGGAATGTATTTAATCCAAATGCTGCCTTAAAAGGTGCGGGACTCCTGGTGTTGACTGAAGATGGAGACGTTGATCTTTCACAAACAAAAGCATTAGCGCCCAATGGATACTGGATCACCATAAATACGGAAGAATGGAGTGAAGGAATAGTACCGCTTGATGAGAGAGATAACGTTATTCAAGAGGTGAAAGATGCCCTGAATCACGTTCGCACTCCGGAGGGCGAATCAGTGGTAACAGCAATATACACAGCCGAAGAGCATCCTGATTTAGGATTAGGGGGAGCCGCCGGTGGTGATGTTTATTGGGGATTGAAAGAGGGCTTTCGCAGCAGTTTTTCTACTCGTGCCAATAATGCAATTGAAGAAGCCGATCTCCGAACCGGACATGGGTTTCCATCCACTGACCCGGATATGTATACTGCGTTTTGTGCCCAAGGTGGTGGTTTTACCACAAACAGAATTGATGGAGTTAAAACCATTGATATTGCACCGACTGTTGCTGATTATCTCGGTATTTCCGCCCCCAGGGATGCTAGAGGAGTATCGGTATTAGAGCAGTTGATGAAGTAGCGCGGTGTCGCCGACCCGCGGCCGACAAAATCCCGCACGAATTTCATATCCCGGTGACAGGTCAGCGACCTGTCCTACGTAGCGCGGTGTCGCCGACCCGCGGC
>PWFZ01000388.1 GCA_003555185.1 Balneolaceae bacterium
ACAGCGACTTTAGCGACCGAAGCGAGGGGACGACGGGGGCGACTGGGGCGACGGCAGCGACTTTAGCGACTGGAGCGACTTGAGCGAAATTGAAAGTGGAAAGGCTGGCAGATTTGTTTCCTACTGGATTTTCTCTTGCATGTAGCCCTAAGCAGATGTATAGTTTGCTGTATAGTTAAGCAGGAGTGCCGAATTGATGGTAGAAAGTGAAAAGTATCCCAAGCTTGAGCGCCAGCCGCTGACCCTTGTCCTGGCAGAATTCAGGTTCAGCCCAACAAATGATCCGGCCGCCGGCATCCCGGATTTTGCAGAACTGCTGGGCTTGCAGAGTGATGGCTTTGAGGAAGGTACCAGACAGGAAGTCCAGTTGACCCCCGAAGGAGTATCGGTAAAAACGCCGAACAAGATCTGGTTGTCCCGGGAAGCAAAGGAAGGCCGGTTAATCCAGATCGAAAAAGACCGGATGATCTTTGTAACCACCCAATATCCCCGCTTTGACCCCTTCACCGAACAATGCATGGAGGCTGTTCATGCCTTAAAGCAGACCATGAATCCAGAGTATTTAAGGCGCGTGGGACTGCGCTACAATGATGCTGTGGTACCCTTGGAAGATGAAGACCTGGAGCATTATCTGGATCCTCACCTTCTTCCAGTGAATTTGTTTGGGGATGATAAAGCAGCCGTGAAGCATCACCGTACTGAGACCCTGCTGCATACCGATGCCGGGGTGCTTGCTTTGCGTGTGCTCATGGGGCGGCACGGCCTCGCGGTCATGCCGGATATAAGCCATCGCTTCCCTTTGGAGCCTTCCGTGGAAGTTCCGTCCGAGCGTATGACAGCGGTGCTTGATTTTGATCATTTCTGGAAGCCGGACAGGGAAGATGGTGCTGGATTTTCGACTCACGAAGCGGAAAAGAGGCTGCGGTCGCTTCACAAGGCTGCGCGGGAGGCATTCTGGCAGGTAACCACCGAGTTCGCAAGGAGGGAAAGATGGGCATAGCCAAGTTAAATCCTGCTTCCAGCAGGGCTACTTCGTGGCATTTAACCGGGCAAGCCATACATGGAACCCGGGGATGCCCGGAACAGAATTTTGTTCTGGCCCTTGATGCCGGACAATTCACACCTTGGCAGGAGCTTGCCTGTGACGGCTCTGGGGGCGATCCGGTCATATTTTTTTCCGATTCATCCGGGCAGCAAGGCGAGTTGTTTTTTCTGCGGTCCTTAACCTCGGGCGCTAACATCACGGAAAAACAACGGCCGGATGGTCTGCCAGACATCCTGGAAGAAATCCGGACCACTTTCGGGCTTAGTCAGTCAGAACTGGCGGAAGCTTTGGGATTAACCCGCAAGGCTTTATATGACTGGCAGAAAGGCGCCACGCCCAGGAGAAAATCTGCAGAGCGGCTCCGGCAACTGCACAGGGCCGCGATGGACTGGAAGCGTTCCGGCTTCCCCGTGCCCGGACGTCACCAACTGCATATGACAGTAGTCAGGGACTCTAGCCTTTTGGGGCTGCTTAGGGATGAGCCTTTGGATCTGGAAGCCATTCATTTTGCTGGGGCAAGAATGGCTATGAGGGGCAATTTTGAGCAAGAATCCAGTTTGGCGGACCCTTTTGCTTGAACTGTGAATGCATATGCATGATCTGGGATCGACTATAGCCGCACAGGGGTGGTTGCAGGGCAGTATCCTCCGTGAACAGGATTTGCCCAAGTTGAAAAAACGCGGCTCAGGGGAGGAATGCGTGGCCGCCCGAGTGGGCGTGGTGGCCAGTCACTCTTGCGATCTCACCCATCATACGCCTGAAGGTGAACCATATGCAGAGGTACTGGTGGCTGAACTTGTGGATTCCCTGAACGGAAATTTTACACATGGAAAACACCCGCGCAAACTCCATATGCAGATGCACAGCCATGAGGAGGAGTCCAGTGTGCTGGAATTTCTGCCCTGGAGGCGCTTCTGGGTGGAGCGCCGGAAATTGGCCTGCATGGTGCCCGACGAGAATCGTTTTTTGCTAAGAGAGGATATCAGGATTCTTTCCGTGTGGCTGGCTCAACGTTACCAACGGACCGCCCTGCCGGATGACTTTAACAACCTTGTCCGATCCGTTTCCAAAAAGCGGAACAAGCTTCACACCAAGATTTCTCCGCATGTTTCCGGATTATATGTAGAAATTTTCCCCGATAGAGAGTTGGCAAATAACGAGAGCTACAGCATGAACATTCTTGCTCTTGTGCCCCGGGAGCAAAAAGAAGAAACCGACTCCGTACAACAGGGTATGGAGGAGCTTGTGGAACTTTTCCAGCAATCCGGGATTGACGTTGAATCATATGTTCAGGTGGAAGACAATGTTTCTTATGGGCGTGTCCGCAGAATGAAGCGTTTTCCACTGGAGCATATATCCCTGAGGTATGGAGATCACCCTTCGCCCTGGGAATTTGAAGAATAAACGAATGTATTAAGCGTTTGTGCGCAGCAAATGTTCAGCCTGATCCAAAGTGACATGATTTGCTGAGGCATCATGAAAAGTGTCGTTCACCAAGACTGAAAGAGCAGGCATGTTGGCCACGGAGGCCGGATTTGAGGATACCGTTTGCAAAAGTTGATTGTTCCGGCAGGGAGCTGGAATACGTTCGAAGCGTCCTGGAGAGCGGCTGGCTGACCACAGCTGGCAAGGCCCGGGCGTTCGAGGAGCGTTTTGCCGGGGCGGTGGAAGCAGGGTATGCTTGTGCTGTGAACTCCTGTACCGCGGCTTTGCATCTTGGTCTGGAGGCCATGGGCGTGGGGCCGGGAGACAAGGTCCTGGTCCCGAGCATGACCTTTACCGCACAAGCCCCTGCACCGGATGAGCTATTACCTGGATCGGTATGGGCTACAGCCGGAGGATTTTCCCCATACGGAATATATCTGGCAGGGCACGGTTTCTTTGCCGGTGTATCCGGGGTTGAGTGAAGATGAGCTGGAATACGTGTGTGATGCGGTTAGGGATATTCTGGCTTGAGGGTAGAACCGAAGAAGATTTAGCCCGCGGATGGCATAAGAAAAAAAGAAGAGAAGAGTGTTGTCCGCGAATCACGCGAATAAACACGAATGAAGAAAAAATATTCCTTCTGCTCACCCCGGTGAACCCCCTTCGGGAACTCCTGTGGAGTTGGTTCACAGGGCAGGTCGCAGAAGAAATGGGCTTCGCCGCCTTCGGCGGTAAAATTAGTGTGGATTAGCGTGATTCGCGGACAGGAAAGGGAATTTGATGCTTAAAAGAATATTTGATTTTCTGGCCGCGCTCCTGGGGCTTAGCCTTTTATCCCCCCTTCTTGTCATCACTTCCTTACTTATCAAGACGGACAAAGGCCCGGTCCTGTTCAAACAGCCCAGAGTTGGACGCAACGGCAAGGTATTCAATATCTATAAATTCCGGAGCATGGTTCCGGATGCGCACAAGCTTGGGGCTATGGTCACAGCAGAGCATGATCCCAGAATCACCAGAGTAGGGAAAATCTTGCGTAAGACCAAGATGGATGAGTTGCCCCAGCTTTTCAATGTGCTCAAAGGGGATATGAGCTTAGTGGGTCCCAGGCCTGAAGTGCCTTATTATGTGGAGCAATGGCCGGAACAGGACAGAAATACTCTGTTATCAGTCAGACCAGGCATTACAGACTATGCCACTTTTCTATACAATGACGAACAGGCCGAGCTGGCCAAGGCAGATGATCCTGAAAAGACATATATTACTGAAGTAATGCCTCATAAGCTTTATCTTTACAGGCAATATGTTAAAGATCAGGGCTTTTGGCTGGACATTCGTATATTGATGGGAACTCTGCTGAAAATGATTGGTTTTAAACCTGATTTTTTAATTCCAGAGTTGAAGTTATGCCAAAAAAGATATGTTCACTCCAGGACTGCTGACTGAAGTTCCTCTCAAAAATAGAACGGCAAACAGGAGATTTTATGAATAAAGAACAAGATATCAAGGAACTGGCCGGTATGGTCAAAGCCCTGCTTGAAGAGCAGCGCGGTGAGTTCAGGCCCGAGGATTTTGTGGCTTTGGCCACGGAGCTTGGTTTCAGCTTGACATATCCATCCCAGGCAAGCCCGGAAAAAGGTGTGGAATATACATATCACTCTGAGCAGCAGCCAGGAGAAGGTTTTTGGGCGACTGCCCCTGGAGCCGGGGATATCTCCGAGGGGATGGTCTGGGTTGCGGTTAAGCGCTGAGGCGGTTTGCCCCGTTCAGCGTTCAACGTGAAGAAAAGAGGAAGAAAGGGGGTCCGCTAATTTGCGCTAATCTGCGCGAATAAGAATGAAGGAGGAGTTAAGATTTCTGCTGGTTATCCCAGCAGAAATAACTTCACCGCCTGCGGCGGGGGGATTGATGGCTGATGATAATATGGATCTAATGTGCAAGGATGAGGTGTATGCCATAGTCGGGGCCGCGTTTGAAGTTTACAACACCC
>PWFZ01000341.1 GCA_003555185.1 Balneolaceae bacterium
GTCAGCGTCGCTTTAAAAAAAAAGACCCGTGAGGTTTTTAAAAACCTCACGGGTCTATGAATTGATTTGGAATCCATAACACTCTCAACGCTGACAGGTCCAGTAGGTGCTCATATGTTTAATTGACAATGTAATCAGCTTGTATGATTATTGTATCTGTATTTATAAACCTACTGGAAATGGAAACGGCCTGGTAATTCCATCTTGGTGCTAAACACCAGATTTTCTGGATGTACACTGACAGGCACACCCAGGTCGTCTTCCTGCCGTTAACCTACAACAGTACCTGTCAGGTTGTAGTAAGTTGACCTGACAGCATTCCGGCGCTTTTCCGGGCTTCTGTCAGCGTCGCTTTAAAAAAAAAGACCCGTGAGGTTTTTAAAAACCTCACGGGTCTATGAATTGATTTGGAATCCATAACACTCTCAACGCTGACAGATCCAGTAGGTGCTGACAGGTTAAGCAGTAGCCATTACATCAGAAACTGCCTGAGCCGCTTCTTTCAGTAATACTGCAGAAATAACATTGAGATCACTGTTATCAATAATCTCTTTTGCCTCTTCTGCATTGGTTCCCTGCAGGCGAACAATGATAGGCACGTTTTCTACTTTTTTGGCAATTTCCGGATCTTTAATCGCTTCAATCACACCGTTTGCTACACGATCGCAGCGTACGATTCCGCCAAAGATATTGATCAGGATCGCTTTCACATTTGGATCATCAAGAATAATTCTGAATCCGTTTTTCACGGTGTCTACATTGGCGCCTCCGCCTACATCCAGAAAGTTTGCTGGCTCACCACCTGACAGCTTAATGATGTCCATGGTTGCCATTGCAAGTCCGGCTCCGTTTACCATACAGCCTACATTTCCGTCGAGCTTGATATAGTTAAGTCCGAATTTAGATGCTTCCAGTTCTATAGGGTTTTCCTCTGACTCGTCCCGTAATTTTGCATAGTCTTTGTGACGATACATGGCGTTTTCGTCGAACGTAAATTTAGCATCCAGTGCCATGATGTCTCCATCGGGAGTACGTACCAGCGGATTGATCTCCACAAGGCTGGCATCTGTTTCTTCGTAGCACTTGTAAAGAGCCATGATGAATTTTACCGCTTTTTTGAAAGCATCCCTTTCGAGTCCGAGTGCAAATGCAAGTCGTCTGGCCTGGTTTGGCTGAATATCCATTCCCGGCTCAACCCACTCTTTGATTATTTTATCGGGTGTTTCTGCAGCTACTTCTTCAATTTCAACACCACCTTCGGTTGAAACCATAATTACATTTTTGCTATTTCCGCGATCAAGAAGAATTCCCAGATAATATTCCTGAGCGATATCCACACCGTCCGTTACATAAATCGTTTTTACCTTTTGGCCTTCTTCGCCGGTTTGAATGGTAACCAGAGTATCGCCGATGAGTGATTTTGCTGCATCTTCCACTTCTTCAATAGAACGGCAGAGAATCACACCTTTTGCATTATTCTTTTTGGTGCTCCCTTTTCCACGGCCACCTGCATGAATCATTGCCTTTACAACAAATAGGGATGATCCATTATCTTTCATCTCTTTTGCAGCTTTTACAGCCTCTTCAACACTATTTGCGGCAACTCCGGCGGGTACTGCTACGCCATAGTCACTTAGAATTTCTTTGGCCTGATACTCATGAATTTTCATAATTCTTCAAGATTTAAATCAATAATTACGGTTTGGTTCTTTCGGCTCAATAATACCCAAACTGGGCGCTAAATAAAAGTGTGTATCCTCTGTTTAAGAGTCGGTTAGGTAGCCCGCATATCTCACCCAT
This sequence comes from Balneolaceae bacterium, assembly GCA_003555185.1. Lineage (GTDB taxonomy): Bacteria > Bacteroidota > Rhodothermia > Balneolales > Balneolaceae > SW132. Next base: position 1,801 of record PWFZ01000341.1, read on the forward strand.
TTTTGATTTCATGAACATCGGGCGAAGCGGAACACTGTAAAACGATATTCGGAACGGATGATTTTTTAAATTTTAAAAAAGAGTCTCCGAGGCTGTCCAAAAAGGTTTTTTCCTTTGAAATCAGCTTAAATAATTCAGGTTTTTCTTCCTGACTCACCCTATGTCCCTCTCTATCGATATAGAGAGGGATTTAATGTCTAAATTATTTAAGCTTACTTACTTGGTAATTTACTTATTAGGTAGCCTCACTTATAAGCGGCTCAATCAACGCATGATTATCGAACTCAGGTTATAAAGTAATGTCAAATTATAACCATAAAATATTTTTGAAAAAAGACTGTAAGGAATTCAAAAAGTCGGGTTCATAAGAGAAAAGCCTTATGAGCAGACGATATAGAAAACAGAAAGAAATAACCTATCTGGACCTGAGAGTGGGTGGAGGGGTTCCGCTATTTGTGAATCGAAAGATGCTTAATAAAATGAGTGATGCATTGAAGTGGTGCTGCGAAAAGCGCGGCCTGAGAGTTTATGAATATGTGATATTACCTGATCGGATTTTGCTGATGGTAAATGTAGCGTGGGGAACATTGCCCGAAACCATAAATGGATTCAAAACTTTCACGTCAAAAGCCATTATGCTGATGCTTCGCAAAGGGCAAGAATATCCGGATCAATCGTGGGTGATACCGGTCTTGCAGGAGTGCTCGGGGAAGAATGATCCGGACAGAATTAACATTTGGGATGAAAATGATCGCGACCGTACACTCTACGAACAGGGACAGGTGGACGAACATGCACTATTTATTCATGATGCGCCTGTAAAATCAGGACTCGTGGAGAAACCTATCCACTACTTTTACAGCAGTGCAAATCCAAGAAACCCTTTAGATGGATGGCAGGTGGCTGTGACGGATCGAGGGATTTAGTTGGTCTACTACGCTAAAGCTTCGTAGACCAGGGAAAAGGCCCCGATGAATCTGGGCCAGAAAGACACTGGCACCAGCAGAGAATGGAAGTTGGGAAATAAACCGAAGAACAGATGAACAGAGAAACCGACGAACCGAGAAAGTGTTTTTTATAGCCGGGATCAGAAGGCAAAATCAAAAAGTAAAAAACAACCCGGCCTATGGTTCGTGGAGGCGATCAGCTAGCGCGGTGCGACCGAGACCGCTTGGCTTAATCATGCCGGCCGAAAATATTGATCTGCATTTTAGAGTAACGGTGATTTTTGAGCTCTCACTAACTCATAAGCAGCTAGACCTTTGATTAAGTTGGTCGAGGGAGTTCACCGTGATACAGCCGTAACGAAGCATCAGCCTTGATTTTTTGGTTCGTTTTGCATCAAGGCAAAATGAACGGGGAGTACACAAAAGGTGAAAAATTAGGTGAGCTCAAAAACGTTATCAACGAATAAATGCCAAAAAATAAGTTTGTAGAAAACCCTCGTATTTACCCAAAAACCCCAATAAATTTATAGCCTCGGGGGTATTGTCAAGGGGGGGGACATTCCTTAAAAAAAACTCTTAATGGATAAAAAATATTTTTAAATCCCCCTTCTTAATCCACGTTCGGTAAATCGCCACTCCTCGACGGGGACATTAATTTCCCTGTCACTCCATTTCAATTCAGTTTTGCGGTCTTCACGCAGATCGAACATGGTCATTGTAGCAGGTGACCAAAATTCATCAGTAAGCTGTTCGAAGTTTTCAGCTTCAAGGCGCTTAATCATTTCATTATCAGAATTGTAGTAACGGATTTTATTTAGTGTATATCTCTCTTTATCGATGATGAATTCCACATGGGTATACTGATCAGAATCAGGCTTTGCGGCCCGCACTGTATATTCTGTTTCACCTTCTTCGAGCCACTTAAAGTCGTAGTCCTCTGAGTTTTGATCCCCCAGATCTTCGTACGTAAAGTCACTGCCCATAAACCGGTCGCCGCGCTCTGATGAGGTGAAAGTTTGAACACGCCCGACAGAAGGCAGATAGAGTCGCTGAGTACTGCTTCCATTCTCATCTATGGATAAAAAGCCGGTTCCGCTTACGTTACCCGGACTAGAAAAAACAATCAGGCTTTTGGAGTCATCACCCCTTGTAGAACTCCACATTTGCATGGTGCGGTTTCGAGTTCTTCCTCTTGGATCGGTGATGGTCATCTCCATTTTTGCTGTTTCCGTTTCCACAGAGCTTCTGCGTTCTTCCACCCGTTCAAAGATTGACCGTGCTTCTTCTTCACTTGTTATTCTCTCCTGAGATAATACGGGCAGGGCAAGTAAACATAAGAGTATGAGTAAGGATAAAAATTTCATGGAAGTTTAATTTCGATTGAGAGATGAACTAAAAAACATGGGTGACTCATAAAGCGTTCAAATTTTACACTTCAATTAGGACCGTGCTTCTGTATTAAAGTCCAATCTGCAGCCCCTGTGCCAAACAGGCTTTGAAAAGCACGAATTAGATTTCTGCAATATCTTTTCAAGTGTTCTGACTATTTGAGGTTACACGTTACACATAAATGCCTGCCGGTTACATATTTATTTAATAGGCGAACTGCAGGAACGAACCTCCATTTTTAAAAGATTTAAATACAAGTTAATACCGATACAAGAGAAACCTTAAAATAAACAAGA
>PWFZ01000367.1 GCA_003555185.1 Balneolaceae bacterium
ACCCGGCTCTTCTCCCAAAAATATGGGCTTAAACTGATTCATCCCCGCATTTGTAAAGAGCAAAGTGGGGTCGTCTTTAGGTACTACAGGAGCACTGTCTACAATGAGGTGCCCTTTCTCCTTAAAAAATTCAAAAAAATCACTTCTGATTTCAGCAGATGTTTTAACTGACATATATCGATTGGTTCAAACCTGAAAATTGATAAAATATAATTCGTTTACCGGCAATGAGTCTATCAAACCTAACCCCAATAAAATTAAGCGGGTATTTAGATTGATATTGAACGACAACACAAAGCAGACTTTAAAAATAGGAAAATTTGAATTGGCCATGAAATAGGAAAGTGTTTATTCATGGCTATTTACGCCTGCAGAAAGAACCTTTCTTTACTTGGTATGATGTTCTGTATATTTGCAGTCAAAATTAATGCACCTGATATCATGAAAACCATATTCAATTACTTCCTTAGAGGACTACTTTTTGCATTTCCTCTCTTTGCCACTTTTTATGTTATTACAGCTCTTGTAAACTGGATCGACAATACACTTTACGGTTTATTATTTGGATGGCTTCCTTTTGAGATTCCCGGCCTGGGAATCATAACGGCTTTTTTCGTTATAGTTCTGCTCGGTTATTTTATCACGAAAGCTATATCAACCCCTATCATCGTTTATTCTGATAAGCTTTTCAGTAAAATTCCGGTAATAAAGATTATATATACTGCCTTTAAAGATCTCACCGAAGCGTTTGTTGGAGATAAAAAAAGGTTCAATCAACCGGTAATTGTATCTCTGGTTGACGGAATTGACCGCGTGGGATTTATCACAGCTACGGATCTTTCGCTGCTAAACCTGGAAAACCGCGTTGCTGTTTATTGTCCGCATTCATATAACGTATCAGGAAATCTGTTTCTCGTGGATCCCTCTTTTGTTACTCCACTGGATATCGATCCATCCGATGCCATGAAGTTTGCTATTTCAGCAGGGGTCACTCATATCGATAAAAAAACATTATAAATGCCATCACCTTTTCAACAATCCGAAATAGAAGCCATTCGCCGAAATTTTCCTCACACGCAAGATGGTCAGGTTTATCTGAATCACGCAGCAATCAGTCCGCTTTCACTATCTGTAAAACAGGCACTGAATAAATTTATTGATGAGCGTCACCTTTCCCCCATTGAAAATATGGAAAGCAGTATGGAATTAACCGAGGAGACTCGGAGGTTAATTTCTTCCTACATCAATTCCGGTTCATCTGAACAGATTACATTTACCGGAAATACTTCTGATGCCGTTACTGCCGTAGCCGGAGGTTTTAACTGGCAGTCCGGCGACGAAGTGATTTTAAATACCATGGAGTTTCCCACTAATGTTCAGCCATTTCGGATGCTGGAATCAAAAGGAGTGAATATTCGATACGTTCCGCATCAGAATCATCAAATAAGTGCAGAGAATATTGCAGAGTACATCACTCCAGAAACAAAGATGATCTCCATAAGTGCCGTACAATTTTTAGGCGGATTCATGGCTGATTTAAAGGCAATTGGTGCCTTATGTAAAGAGCACGATTTGTTTTTTGTGGTTGATGGAATTCAGGCATTAGGCGCAACTCAAATAGATGTACAGGGCGCAAACATTGATGCATTGGCCGTTGGGAGTCATAAGTGGATGATGGCCCCGATGGGAATGGGGTTTTTATACCTCTCTAAAAAACTAAGCAGGGAACTAACCCCCTTTAAAACCGGGTGGTTATCCGTTGAAGAGCCGTGGGACCTATTCAACTATCAACAAAAATGGCTGCCCGTTAATCAACATCTGGAAATTGGAACTCCTAACGTGCTGGGAATTGCCGGGCTATCTGCGTCGTTAAAAACTATGATGGATGTGGGGCCTGCTTTAATTACTGAACAGATTAGATATCTTACAGATTATATCTACGACAGATTTAATGATAATAAGGCTATTACACTGCTAACAACGGCCGATAAAAAGAATCGACTAGGGATCATTACTTGTTCTATAAATCGCAATATTGATTACGATGCTGTGGTTACTGATTTAAAATCACAGAGAATTACGATATCATCCAGGGAGAGTTGTTTTAGGCTATCTCCCCACTATTACAATACTATAGAAGAATTGGATACCGCAATAGAAGCTATTTTTTATCAGATATGAAAATTTCATTCCCAGGGCTAAAGACTCTTTCAAGCGATATTAAAAAGCTTATTTCACGTACCTTTACCAAGGCTATTGATGATGACATCATGACTCAGGGAGCTGCAATAGCTTTTTACACGATTTTTTCGGTTGCCCCGCTTTTTATATTGATCATATCTCTGTCAAGTGTTTTTTTAAGTGAAGAGATTATAACCGCTCAGGTTCAGGATTATATGACTGAACTTGCAGGTGTGGAGATTGCAGAGAGCTTAAACGAATTTCTACTTGGAATTTCGTACACAACATCCGGCTTTTGGACCACCCTCATTGCAGCATTAACAGTAGCATTTGGAGCAACTACTGTAATTGCACAGCTTAAACTTACGCTCAATAGAATATGGAACGTGGCTGAAATAGAAATGAATTCTATCTGGAAATTTCTGCTCAACAGGTTTCTCTCTATTGGGATGATCTTCTTATTCAGTTTGTTATTACTCGCATCCCTTTTAGCTGAAGCAATAATAGGAATTATATCCGGCTTTTTTATTCAAGCCCTACCGGATATTAATCTCAATTTTTTCCGAATTATTTCTGAGTTAACCACGGTTGGCTTTGCCGTCTGCTTCTTTACCCTCATTTTCAAAATTCTACCGGATGTAAATGCACGCTGGGTTGACATTTTAGTAGGCGGATTAGTTACCACTATTCTATTTATCCTGGGTAAGTATTTAATAGGTTTATATTTTACTGCAAGCGGCGTAGATACAGCCTATCGCGCTGCCGGATCGCTGGTGATATTCGTAGTGTGGGTTTACTATAATATTCAAACCATTCTATTAGGCGCTGTATTTACTCAGGTGTACACTGATATGTTTGGCGGCAAAGTTTTACCCTACAAGTTTGTTACAATGAGAGAGTTTCCTAAAAGGGACTAATTTTTTGTAACAAAATGCTTTTTCAAATATCTATACTATCCACGACGTTATATCAAATGCTCTTAATATGTTTTAGCGTAAAATTGAATTGACTATTTTTCAGTTTTGTGCATTAATTCCGTTTCAATTGTTCTCATTACTCATTAAAATTCGCCGGTTTTGAAAAGGAGATGATTTCTTCTCATTCAGATATATCTATACAGGAAAAGATTTTACAAGACAGACAGACCTACACACAGGAACAGAAAGTTAAAGGTCCTTCAATAGATCTGTTTTATCACGAATTAAATGATCGATCTCCCAAAATGAGAAGGCTTCTTGATTTGGTGTTCGGCAGTATGACCTACATACTTTACATTCTGCTAAATCCCTTCATTCTAGCCTATCTAAGACTATCAGGTGTCAGTTCTCCATACCGCGAGTTCAATGGAGTAGGACAATTCGGCAACATCATAAAAGCCAGGATTTACAATATTGGATATTACCAATCGGTAGATGATGATACGTTCTCAAACACTACAACTGCCAACCATTTTTTATCCAAAACGAACCTCTTTAAACTGCCGTTGGTAATCCACGTTTTAAAGGGCCATATTTCTCTTGCTGGCCCTCAAGTTCTTGAAGATAAATTTGCACTGGAATTGATGAACAAATACACCGATTTTCATAAACGATTTGCTCCCAAACCCGGATTATTCTCCCCTTCATGCTATTATAGCTATGAGAATAGTCACAGTGATTATAGTAATGAATTACGAAAGGATCTAAATTACGCCAGCCGGCAGACTCTGAAGACTTACCTGAACACACTTTAATTCAGGGGCAATATAAAACATTCTGTTCAACTCCATGAGCCCCCTGTGGCGACACTATTAAATACAGCTCCCTTGTCCGCCTCACCTGACATGGTTGAAAATTTCGGGTTTAGTACATTTCGCGGGTCAGCGACACCGGACAATACGCCTGATTAATAAACCTCTTCGAAGGTTCTCATCGAAGGCTTGATAAAGCGCTTAAACTTACCCTGAGGTATGTCGTCGAGTGATTCGGGCAGTTCTTTCTTTATCTCTAAGTATTCAGCCAGATTCTGTCTCACAAGCTGTTTATAAATTCCTGTTTCCATCCCCTTCATCCCACAGATATAAATCAACGTATTATCCTTGGCAAGTATCGGATAGAGTAAATCCTCTTCTTCCTCGAGCTGTGTTTGCACGTAAAACTTCGATCCATCCTGCCGGCGTTCTTCGCGTGATATAGATTTCAGGTAGTGAAAATTTTGGTGTTCGTCATCCATTTTTTCGAAAAAAAGATCGG
>PWFZ01000393.1 GCA_003555185.1 Balneolaceae bacterium
ATGTAAACGGCAAAATTTTTGATGATGTCAGCGAAGACACCGAACTCATGCAAGACAGTCGGTTTTTTGCCAATAATCTGGCTCCTCAATTTCCAATGGAATTCCTAATCAATACAGGAGAACCGGAAAAGGTTTTAACCCACGATATATTAAATAGGATTGAACAATTTGAGGATTACCTTCTTGGGTTTGATGAATTACACCGTACTGTCAGTTTAAATACATTGGTGAAAGAGGTGCATTATCTATTTGATGAGGATAGACTAAATGGCAAAACTCTGCCTGATTCAGATCAATCCATTGCTCAGTATGTTTTTTTACTCGAAGTAAATGATGCTGAGGAGTTAACGAGACTCGTTGATTTTGACTATCAGACAGCTCGAGTAACCGCATTTACTGAAGATGCGGGGTCGAAAAGAATCAACGAAATTCGTGCGGATATCTCTAATTATCTTTTAGAAAATTTTCCGGACGAACAAATCACCGTTACGGGCACCACAGTTTTAAGTGCAGATTTAACCGATAAAATAGTTTACTCGCTTGCGTGGAGTATTATTCTGGCTGTGGTTGCCATTTCAATTATCATGACACTGCTGTTTAAAAATGTCAAAATGGTCATCATTTCATTAATTCCGAATATCATGCCACTTTTGGTAGTTGCCGGAATAATGGGGTTTTTAAACATCGATATTAAGCCTTCTACTGCTGTTATTTTCACAATTGCCCTGGGCATTGCTGTGGACGATAGTATCCATTATCTGGCAAGGTTTAGAATAGAGTATCTCAAAAGCGGCAACATGTCGTCTGCACTGCATACTACGACCATGCTTACAGGGCGGGCAATTATTATAACAAGTATAATTCTAATTGCCGGCTTTGGCACTCTTATTACAAGTGCATTTACTTCTACAGCAATGATGGGAATTCTGGTTTGTTCCACTATTATCACTGCGGTAATTGCCGATCTGTTTATTCTTCCTTCCCTGTTCTATTGGCTAAAACCCAAGCTTTCCATTAAAGGTGATTCTCTACCGCTTCAATAATTTCCTTGTGGATAATCTCTACTTCCCGGGCTGCATCAAGCGTTACAAATCGTTTATTTGATTTACTGAGTTCATCAAAACCTTTTGCCACATTTTTAAAAAAGGACATTCCGGCTTTTTCCATTCTGTCTTTTTCGGTGTTTTGTGTTCTTTTACCGGCAACTTCAGGATCAATTCTCAAATAGAACGTTAAGTCAGGTTTGATTTGATGTGATGCAATGGAATTCAGTAGATGAATATGCTCAAGTGATGAAGATTTCCGTCCGTATCCCTGGTATGCTGTTGTTGAATCGTAAAACCGATCGAGGATCACAATGTCCTTCATCTTTAAAAGTGGAATTACCTTTTCTGATATGAGTTGAGACCGGGCTGCCGAAAAGAGTAGTAGTTCGGTAATAGAGTCCATTTCATCAGACTCATGAAGAAGCAAAGATCGAATTTTTTCTGATATCTCTGTCCCACCGGGTTCTCTAAACAGGTGGTTTTTAAAGTTTTTTTGATCTAAATAGTTTTTTAAAAGAGAAATTTGGGTAGACTTGCCGCATCCGTCGATGCCTTCAAATGATATAAGCACAGTTTATAAATCAAGAGTTAAAATCGTCCATCCAGTCGATGGGTTCCTTTGGCATTACAATTGCCATGGCTATATAAACAAGAAAAAAGCTTCCATATCCAAGAAAAAATGCAACTAAAAAGATAAGCCGCATAACCGTTGAACTCACCCCAAAATATTTAGCTAAACCACCACAAACACCAAATATTCGTTTATCTGTACGCGATCGGGTTAATTTACTCCCAACAGAAGTTGATACTCTTTGTGCAAATGATTCCTTCGCTTTACGCTTTTTACCTGATTTTGAATATGCTTCTTCACTATATAAAAATTTATCAAGATTATCTCTGGTCCTTTGATTCTGAATATTTTCTTTTTCCTGCTCTACACTCTTCTTTTTTCTTCTGCTTTTAATCATCCCTAAACAGGTGACTCCTAAAATTCCGCCCGCCAGGTAAGGAGCAATCTGAATCAAACTGCTAAAGAAGGAAAGTGATTCGAAACCAAAAACTTCTGACCCAATCAGGTGACCGATATAGCTGAATGAAATAAATATAAAAGCTAATCCCGCAATGGTTTTAACATTCCATATACTTTTTTCAGGCTTTTTATCTTCTTTTTCTAAAAAACTATTCAGTGTAGACTGTAAGTCACGTTCAGTTATGTGAATAGAACTTGCCGTGCTGGTTGATCTGGTTTTTTCGTTCATGATAATATTTTTTTGGTTTAACCTTTCGTACGAATGAAGGTTAAAACTGTTACAGTAAAAATTACGTCACTTTACGGGATTCCGTAAAAATAACGTCCATTTTTTTATCAAACGGTTCTACCGGTAACATGTTTTTGGAAAACTGACAGTCGAAAGCCAACCCAATATTGAACGTCTTTATCTGGCTGAGAAACCGATCATAGAAACCCATTCCATAACCTAATCTATTTTTAAGGTTATCTGCTGAAACCATTGGCACTAATACGATTGACAATTCATCAACTGGAAAATTATTTACGGTCTTTGGTTCACCAACCCCCCAACTATTCTTCTCTAACTCTTCCACTGATTCGATCAGGTGATGGGAGAGTACTCCCTGTTTCTCTATTTTAGGAACCACTACCTTCTTATTTTGATCAAAACAATATTGAATAATTTCGCGGGTAGAAACTTCATTCATACTGCTCATGGAAACGTAGGTATGAACAACTTTAGAATCTATAAACTCCGGAAGCTGAAACAACTTCTCCTGAATCATTCTGCTTTTTTGTTCCACCTGATCAGAAGAAAGAGCATTGCGAACTTCTAAGAACTTTTTACGAATCAACATTTTTTTGTCAGCCACATTACCACTCATCAGAGGTAGATCAATTTATGATTATCGGGTTGCTCTTCTTTGATCGTTTCCTGCAGCCGTTTCCATATATCGGGACCATATTTGTTCATAAAATAGATGAAGGCTTCTTCTCTCTCCTGTAAATTATTATTGGGAAACAGGTTAGTTTTAATTTTGGCTATTCGATCGAGCTGAATTTTGTCCTGCTGTTTTACAGTTTTATAGACTTTACCTTTCAATTTGTCTAATTCACTAAAATAGACAGCTTTTGCCTTTCCCACACTTCCGGCAAGTGATGGATCAACTTTATGAATCTCATTTTTCTTGATCTTTGTAAGATCTTCCATTTGATTTTTCCATATCCCAAATAGCTTTTCAATATCCACCTCTTCGGTCCTTTTTACATATTTTTTTTCCAGATCTTCAATTCGATCATTGTATTCAGAAATCCTAAAGGGAAGCTTACCCAATACACGATCAACCGAAGATTCAATCAGCGTAATGCTAAACCTCGGAAGAATTATCGGCATTTTCATATCAAATAGCTCGTACAACGATTTCATCTGTGCGTAGTACGCTATTTCTCCGGGTCCTCCTACATATGCAAGGGTTGGAAGTAATTGGTCTTGCAAGATGGGACGAAGAAATACATTTGGAGAAAAACGCTCAGGTGATTCTTCAATTTCAGAAATTAGTTCATCGCAGGACCATTGTTTATTTACAGTTGACCAGGTTTCTTCATCAAAATTTATTTTGGTTCGGCTATTATCATTATCCAAATAAAACAGATTCGATGATTGTACCTGAACCTGGCCGTGATACTTATCAGAAATCAACTTATAAGTAGTTTCGTCTAAAGCAGTATTTATTTGATCGTTTTTAGTAACAAACTCTCTGATCAAACTTGAAGAAAATGTTTTCACAGATTTTGTTTGGCTGCCGGCTAGAATGAGCCCCTGATCACCGAACAAATGCAGCAACCAATTCCCAAATGCCACCTTAAACGACTTTCCCTTTCCGTAAGCCTGATGGATATCACTCCACAAGCTTTCAAAGAAATCAGTTTCCCCCAAACTTTGTCGTATCTCTTGTTTAAAAGATAAAATTTCTTCTGTGAATTGAATTTCACTCACCGGTGGAGTGAAGTGTTCAGGCAGGCTCTCGCCGTATGAAATGGACGTAAAATCACCATTTTGCGGCAGGCAAAGAGAAATTACTTCTTTATAATCGTGATCTTCATCAGCGAGCCAAAAAACAGGTATAACAGGTCGATTCAATTCTTCTGACCACTTATTTGCATATGCAATAGCTGTCAGCGTTTTGTAAACTGTAAACAGCGGTCCACCATAAATCGTCAACTGCTGCCCCGTTACAACCGTAAGAGATTGTGGATCTGATAGTCGATTAATTTGGTCATAAACAGAATCTGGAGCATCAAACTCATCCTGAAATTCAGTAAGCAGTGATACTATACCCTCTCTGTCCGA
>PWFZ01000152.1 GCA_003555185.1 Balneolaceae bacterium
AATGGATTTTCACCTTTATATATGGCAGATCAATATCCAATATTTCTGTAGAGTAAATTTCTATCTCTCTGGATTTAATTTCAACTTTCTCACCACGCCGAGCTTTTTTATAAAGCCGTTCCCCATTCATTTTAATTGCAGAATAAATAGGCGGTACCTGAGAAATCACGCCGGTAAATGACTTTTCAATTTCCTGTTCTATCATTTCCCTTGTTATATGATTCCAATCCATCGTTTCGTCAGCAGGTAAAGCAGCGTCGTAGCTGGGAGTAGACTCACCAAATTTTATTGTAGCCACGTATTCTTTCGACTGATCCTGAATCATCGAAATGGATTTAGTCGCTTTTCCGGAGCATAATATAAGTAGTCCGGTAGCCAATGGATCCAGGGTGCCGGCATGGCCCACTTTTTTTGGAGGAATTCGGTTTCTAACATAGCGGACCACATCAAAACTTGTCCATTCCAAAGGTTTATCCATTAAGATTATGGTACCTGTATGAAACTTCTGTACTGGAAAGGAAGATTCTGTAATAGAATCAAAAACAGGGAGCTCAGAAAGTGGAATGGCTTTTTTAGCCATAATTTAGCTATCCGATTCGTTTTTATCGCTTCTTTGATTTCTAGCTTTTTTAAAAAGCTTATCCATTTTATTTACGTACTCAGCAGTATCATCCTCAAAAAATAACAGTTCCGGAATACGCCGGACCTGATTTTTTATTTTTGATGCGAGTTCATACCGAATCTCATCCTGCTTTTCGTCAATAAATTGATAAATCGATTTGGTATCACGATCCTGCGTGAACACACTTAGATAAACTTTAGCAATTGTTAAATCCTGGGTAACTGTAACCTTCGTTACGGTTATAAAAGTCCCGGAAGGTTGATAATTACGCTGTAATATCTGACCCAGGTCCCGTTGAATAACAGACCCAAGTCTTTCGGTTCGAATACTCATAAAACTTCACCTTATCTGGCATCTTCCAATTTTCGTTTGGCTTCAACAACGGCGTAACTTTCAAATTCGTCACCGACCTTAATATCGTTGAAGTTCACAATACTGATGCCGCACTCATAACCTGACTGCACTTCTTTTACATCATCTTTGAATCGTTTAAGCGAATCAATTTCTCCATCCCAAATTACTACACCATCGCGAATAATTCGGATTGGGTTATTTCTGTTCACTTTTCCTTCAGTTACATAACAACCGGCAATGGTTCCAACTTTGGATACTTTAAAGACCTCACGAACGGTAACCATTCCTTTAATTTCCTCGGAAACTTCAGGGCTTAGCAGGCCTTCAAGTGCATCATGAACTTCATCAACAGCATCATAAATAACGCTGAAGAGTCGAACATCAATGCTCTCAGCTTCTGCTAGCTTACGCGCACTTGCGCTTGGCCGTACCTGGAATCCGATGATAATAGCATCAGAAGCAGACGCTAATAATACATCTGATTCAGTTATTGCACCTGATCCGGTGTGAATAATATTAACGGAAACCTCTTCAGTACTCAGTTTTTGCAGAGCGCCTGAAAGAGCTTCAATGGAACCATCCACATCCGCTTTGATAATAATATTGAGTTCTGATACTTCTCCAAGAGCCATTCTTCTTGATAGATCATCAAGTGTAAGATGCTTAACTCTTCGAAGTGACTGCTCGCGACGAATCTGATGTCGCTGATTAGCAATTTCTTTTGCCGTTTTTTCATCTTTAGGAACAACCAGACGGTCACCGGCCTGTGGAGTTTCATCAAAACCGGTAAGCTGTATAGGAGTTGAGGGGCCAGCCACTTTAAGGCGTTCTCCCTTCTCATTTTCCATTGCACGGACTCTACCAAAACAGGGCCCGGCTACAAATGGGTCTCCTACTTTAAGTGTACCGTTTTGTACCAAGATGTTGGCAACAGTACCTTTTCCTTTATCAACCCGTGATTCAAGCACGATTCCCTGTGCTAATCGGTTAGGGTTGGCTTTTAATTCCATTAATTCTGCTTCGATCAATACTTTTTCGAGCAGTTCTTCGATTCCAGAACCGGTTTCAGCAGATACTTCAGCAACCTGATTGGTTCCGCCGTACTCCTCAACAATCACTCCATGTTCGGATAATTGTTGTTTTATTTTATCCGGATTTGCTCCGTCTTTATCCATCTTATTAATTGCAACTACAATGGATACACCGGCAGCTTTGGCGTGATTTATAGCCTCAATAGTCTGGGGCATCACGGCATCATCTGCAGCAATAACAAGTATAACAATATCAGTTGCCTGGGCACCACGGCTACGCATAGCGGTAAACGCCTCGTGACCCGGAGTATCCAGGAATGTAATTTTCTTTCCGTTGTTTACAACCTCATAAGCACCAACGTGCTGAGTAATTCCACCGGCTTCACCGGCTGCGACTTTTTCTTTTCGAATATAATCAAGCAGAGATGTTTTACCGTGATCAACATGACCCATTACTGTAATAATCGGTGATCGTGGCTCCAGGTCTTCCGGATCATCTTCTTCTTCAATAATCACTTCTTCAATCACTTCATCAGCGTCGACAAAGTTAACGTCGTAGTCAAATTCAGAAGCTACCAATTCTATGGTTGATGCGTCGAGACGTTGATTAATAGAAACCATCATACCAATGCTCATACAAGTTGTAATCACATCATTAGGTTTCACCTCTAGCAGATCAGCTAAATCACTGACTGTAATAAATTCTGTTACATCGAGGACTTCATTTTCCAGGTCCTGCATTTCGTCATGCATTTGCTGTTCTTCTTCTCTCTCCTCTTTACGTTGTCGTCGACGTTTTTGTCGTTTACTACCAACGGTTCCGGTTTGTTGCATGCGCTGCATAGTTTCGCGCATTTTTTTCTCTACATCTTCCTCATCAACTTTTTTACCACCACCGCGCGACTTCTTCTTTTTCGTCTTTTTAGCAGCAGTTTTAGAATCATCTTTACTTTTCGATTTCTTCGCTTTTTTCTCGATAGGATCATCATCAGTACGATCCTTTCTTCGCTTACGTTTCTTTACACTTTTTGATTTTTCCTTAGTAAAGCTAACCTTACCAACAACTTTAGTACCGGATAATTTCCCGGCAGAACCACGAATAATTTTTTCCGGTTTCTCCTCTTTTTTCTCTTTCTCCTCTTCTGCTTTCGGTTCCTCTTCAGTTACCGGCTTTTCTTCAGTGTCCGGCTCTTCTTCAGCTACAGCTTTGTCTTCTTTAGGCTCTTCTTCTTTAGAAACTTCTTCAGGCTCCGCAACTTTTGCCGGTTCTTTTTCCGGTGTTTCAGCTTTTTTGGCTTCGGCTTTTACATCTTCCTCACCATCCTTCTTTATATCCTCAGATTTATCTTCAGACTTTACTTCAGCTGGCTTAGCTTCTTCCTTTGCAACTTCAGGTTCTGGTTCTGGCTCAGATTCAGGCTCTGGTTTAGGTTCTTCTTCTTTCGTGCTTTTGGCTTCTATTTCTTTTTCCTCAACTGCCTCTTCAGTCTTCTCTTTCTCTGCTGGCTTCTCTTTCTTTTCTTCTTTAGCCTCAACAGGTTCTTCTTTTTTCTCCTCTTTAGGTTTTTCCTGTGGCTCTAAAGAAGGTTCCGGAGTTAATTTTTCTGAGGGCTCTTTCTTGGCCTTGGCTTCTTCTTTTTCATCGATTGGCTCGAGAAAGTTATCAATCGTTACGCTTTCATTGCGCTTCGACATAATTTGATTACGTCGACTCTCGTACTCCTCTTTGGCCTTTTCGTGCTCTCTGCTTTTCTCTTTATCGTCACCATATACCCCACTCAACACCTCATACATTTCCGGCGTGATTTTCGAGTTAGGTCGGTTTGGAATATCAAAATCGTTGTCACTCAACGTATCAACGATGGATTGAGTAGCAACGTTAAATTCTGATGCGACTTTAAAAAGTTTTTTGGGTCTGCTTTCGGCCATAAAAGGTAAATCTATTATATCAGTTACTTACAATATCATTGATTACTACAAAAGGTACGATCAATCTTGTTCGTCCTCAAATTCATACGCAATGATATCAATAATTCTTTCAGCTTCTTTTTTGTCTATTTTTCCTTCAGTTCTTCTTACGATCTCATCTTCATCAAGTTCCAACACCGCACGGGCACTGTCACAACCAATATCGTGAAGTAATTCGATAGTTTCAGGTCCGAAGTCAACTTCAAATTCGCCAAGATCAATGTCATCTTCCTCTTCAACTTCACGGAATACGTCAATTTCACATTCCGTTAATTTTGAGGCTAAACGAATATTTACGCCGCCTTTCCCAATTGCCTTGGAAACTTCATCAGCAGGCACGAGAACATTGGCGTGCTTACCACCATCTAAAAGCTCCACTTTAAGCACCTGAGCGGGCTGCAGTGAGCGTTTAATGAATTCATACTTA
>PWFZ01000416.1 GCA_003555185.1 Balneolaceae bacterium
CTGTTGCAATCGAGTATTTTGATATCGATCAGCCTACAATGGCGATGTATTTTCGCGTAAATAACTCTCCATTTGCAGGCCGCGAGGGTGACTATGTTACCTCAAATATGATTAAAGACCGCCTGAATAAAGAGATTCGCACCAATGTTTCAATACAGGTTGAACAAACCGAAAACGCCGACATATTTCGTGTAGCTGGTCGCGGTGAGCTTCAGTTATCCATTCTCATTGAAACCATGCGTCGCGAGGGATTTGAATTTGCCGTCTCACGTCCAGAAGTACTCTATCGGGAGGTAGGTGGAAAACTACATGAACCTTTTGAAGAAGTTGTGATCGATGTACATACCGATTACAGTAATAAGGTGATTGATAATCTTCAAAAGCGAAAAGGAATTATGACTTCGATGGTTCAGGAAGGCGAGAACAATCGAATCGAATTTAAGGTGCCATCGCGTGGTTTAATTGGATTTCGTGGTGAGATGCTTACAGAAACTCGGGGTACGGGGATTATGCACCAACAGTTTCTGGAATATGGACCGTTTGCAGGGGAGATTCCAGGCCGAACACGCGGAGCTTTAATATCTCTCGAACAGGGAGATGTGACACCCTATGCACTTGAAGGTCTGCAGGACCGTGGGCACTTTATTGTTGAACCCGGCGACCCGGTTTACAAGGGGCAGGTAGTAGGTGTAAATAACCGTGCGGATGATATGGTTGTTAACGTAGTTAAAAAGAAAAATCTGACTAATCACCGTGCCACACAGACTTCAGATTCTGTAAAAATTTCGCAAGCAAGGAAATTGAGTCTCGAGCAGTGCATTGAGTTTATTGATACTGATGAATTGCTTGAAGTAACTCCCAAAAGCCTTAGAATCAGGAAGACCTATCTGGATCATAACGAAAGAAAGAGAGCTGAGAAAAAGAAAGAGTATGCTTAAACAGCAAGTTGATACTAGTGTTGTGGTAATGGCAATTGGTAGTTAGAATAGCGGTTATAAGGTGTTCTAAAAATCAGAACTCAATTTTAAGAATCTGATAATTTCGCGGTTCAAATCATTGATTTTATTACTGAATTGGCAAGAATTATTGATTACTTAAAATATATGGTGTTTATTTAATATTGAAGAGAGAACTTCATTTAAAGAAAAACACTATAGAATGTTATCGTTTCCTGCATCCGCCAAATATCTGGTTCGACTGCTTTTAGCAATTACGATTATATTTATTTGCATCATTCTTGAAACTCTGTTAGTTCCTCTTTTTTTCTCAGTACTTTTTGCATATTTGCTCTATCCAAGTGCTGAGAAACTTGAGAACATTGGTATCCCAAGGATAATTACCAATTTTTCTCTGATTATTTTTGCCCTTGCTGTAATTGCGGGGTTTTTCTACCTTGCCGGGCACTTAATTTCCGCCATGACAGAGGACTTCTCTGAAATTAGAGAACAGTTTGAAGAGAATCTGAGATATTTTCGCGATACCATAACTGATGCTCTTGGTTTGAGTGAGGATCAAATAGAAGAGGCAGTTACGGATATTGATGGAAATTCAGACTATACGATCAGGTTATTTACTGCAACTACAAATACGATCGTTGCTTTTGGTTTAATGCCTGTTTACACTTTCTTATTACTATTTTATCGAGATAAGTTCAGGGTTTTTTTAGAACTGATCACTCCCAAGAACAGTAAGAAGCTTACAAATAAAATAGTTAATCAGATTGCTGAGATTGTTCCTAAATATCTGAAAGGACTCATTGTTGTCGTATTTGTTCTCATGTTTATTAATAGTGGTGTGTATTGGCTTGTTGGTTTGGAATTTCCAATTCTATTGGGTGTGATTGCAGCATTATTCAATTTTATTCCCTACCTGGGCACAGTTGTTGGTTATACAGTAGTTCTCGTGATTGTATTAGCCACGCAAGAACCTGTTTTGGCATTGTGGGTGATAGTTCTCTTTTTTCCGGTACAATTTTTCGAGAATAATATACTTACGCCAAATATAACCGGATCCTATGTGCACATTAATCCTCTTATTATCATATTATCATTACTTGCAGGAGCAATGATGTGGGGCTTACCGGGAATGTTACTGGTTATTCCCTATCTGGCCATGCTGAAAATTATATGTGATAATATTGATTACTTAAAACCGGTTGCCTTTCTGCTCAGCACGCGTGGAACAGAAGTTTATCTGCCTTCATTTGCCAAGATTAGAAAATGGACTAATTCTAAATTTGGATAGCATCGAAAAGTGAATGAATAAAAAGTTGAAGGTGTTAAAATCACCATGAAAAACTTGAATAGCTTTCTTGTCTTTAAAAAATAAGCATGAGCCTGTAAAGCCGGAGATTATGTCCTTTACCGGATGCAAATTAACCAGCACTTTCGCTATAATTTTGCATTGCAATATGATGTTGGAGGCCAAAAATTCTGGGAAGTCTCTATTTATTTTAAGTCTTTTCATGTAATTACTCCTAAGCCAGGAGTCGCACTCCCATTTTCATGATGTAGGATTATTTCGCAGATCAGGGCTAATTCTTTATAGAATTCTCATTCTAATTATGATTCTTGATCAGGAGAAAGATTGAGAGTATGAAAATTTATAATGAACACATAAATATTCGTTTTAGAATTAATTGATTCGATATTATCTTCAAAAAGACACCTCTTTCTTGTGGCATCAGCGAAGTCCCGGTGGTAATGGTAATGGTAAGGGGCCGGGTGATGATTCTTCAGCAGAGAAGAGGCATGGCAAGAGTTTACTGTATTTTAACTTCTTGATGCATTAAGGTGCAGGTCAAATTCAAAAATTACTCTCGACGTGTAAATACTGTGTTGGTGATCATATGAGATAAGCACAGATGATATTTTTCTTGAAAAATTTGAACGCTAATCTGGCAATGTTTCTTTTTAATAGTAAGAGGATAAAGATAAATAAAGACTTGGTAGTTAAACTTGTCGAGTCATAATTTAGTAAATCAAAAGAGTAAGTAAAGATAAAATGGAGAGTGTTATGACAACGAGAGAAAGTAATCCAAGAATCACAAAAAGCGCAGTGGAATCACGAACAGATCGCTTAATCAAAGAGGATATTGAGAGCCAATTAAGAGCTGATACACGCGTTTCCAACCACGATGTTGATGTAATAGTAGAAAATGGAGAGGTCACGCTCAGAGGAGAAGTCTCTTCCTACCGTGCTAAAAACTCTGCAAGCGATAATGCCTGGACAGTCCCTGGCGTAATTGATGTGATTAATAATCTTACTGTAGAGTATGAAACGGTCACGGAAGGGGTACCGGATGATCTTGACATCGCATCAAATGTAAGAGACTCTCTGATATGGGATCCTGACGTAGAAGCAACTGACATCAATGTTTCTGTAGAAAACAAAGTGGTAACACTGGAAGGAGCAGTAAGATCTCTCTGGAAGAAACATGTAGCAGAAGAAATAGCATGGAATCACACGGGAGTTGTTGATGTAAAAAATAAACTCGTTGTTGTTCCATTTTCAGATATCTCCGACGAGGCCGCTGCCCGAAATATAATTGAATCCATTGATCGAATAATGATTTTGGGTATAAATGATATAGATGTTGAGGTCAAAAATGGAAAAGCTATTCTTAATGGTTCTGTAAAAGATACCATAGACTGGCAGTCTGTTTATAATGCGGCTTTCTATACCAGTGGGATTAAAGAAATCGAGGATAATCTCACGATAGAAGAGATAGACAAAGCAGAAGCGGAAGGCTCAACATTGATGGACAGAAAAGGAAGGACTGATGCCACCATAAAAGAAGATATAGAAAATCAACTGCGCGCAGATACTCGTATTTCAAGTAATGATGTGCATGTAACTGTCAATGATGGGAACGTAACTTTTACCGGTGATGTGCCATCATACAGGGCAAAAAATGCTGCGCGGGATATTGCCTGGTCCGTTCCGGGAGTGAAAAATGTGCTTAATCATCTAACTGTACTTTATGATGAAACGGCAGTAGAAATACCTACTGACCATGAAATTGCTACCAATATTGAAAGCTCTCTTTCATGGGATCCCGATGTGGATGCCAGAGAAATTAATGTTACCGTCGAAAATGGTATTGTAACTCTGGAAGGCACTGTAGATTCACTTTGGAAAAAATATGTAGCCGAAGACATTGCCTGGAATCATATTGGAATAGTTGACGTGAAAAGTAAACTCGCTGTTGCCTCGCCCGCAAATATTACAGACAAAGCCGCTGTAAATAACATTGTTGAGAGTATTGACCGGAATATACACGTTGATGTAAATGATGTTGATGTGGAAGTCCGCAACGGTGAAGCTATTATAAATGGTACCGTGAATAGTTTGGAAGCATGGCATTCCGTTTACAATACAGCGTTATTC
>PWFZ01000214.1 GCA_003555185.1 Balneolaceae bacterium
AGATTTCGCCTCTCGGCGAACACCCTTGCCTTCGGCTATAAAATTCCGGTCATTACGGCTTCTTCGGGACTTGAACGTTATGTTCGCACCCGTTAGACGTACTGCATGCCCGGCACACCAAAGATACCGTCCCATCCGGGACGGGTATTTTGACGCAGTTCCGATCTGGAGGCTAATAGATTGATTGGACGCAGTGCAGTCGATTTGGATGCTTCTTTATATATACAAGATCTTAAATACGACATTGGACAAAGCGCATCTGAGCACGCTCTCTTTGAAGGGAGCGTATAATACACCACGCCATATGGCACAATAGTAGGAGTCAGGGCTATATGTACATATAACTTGCCACTGCCAACCGACATCTCTATTGGCACTTTTTCCAGTTTCGATCACCTTCGGCTACCATCACCAACTGAAAAAACCTCCACGAACCATAGGCCGGCCTTTTACTTCTGCTGCGTATATTTCACTTCGTCGGAATCGCTAGCGCTCGGAGCGCAGTCCCGAACACTTTCGGGGCCTTTTCACTTCGTCGGTTTCTCTGTTCATCTGTTCTTCGGTTTATTTCCGAACCTCCTCCCCGTAAATAAAGTCCATATCCGGTTTTTCGGTACAATAGTAGTGTACCCAAATATACAGGTGATTAAAGGCTGCAACTATCAGCGCAGCAGATGATTCAAAGATCAAGGCGATAGCCCAAAAGACAAGAAAGCCGAACGTGTACATCGCGTTTGATGAATATTTAAAAATCCCCTTATCAATCATTTTCCAATCCCGGGCTACTTCCGGTATAAAGTGATCGAGTCCCATAGCCTTGTTGATCCCAAACCAGCGAACTACAGAGTAAAACAGATACCCTGCCAGTAAAAAGAACAGCGCCGGCAAACCCCACTGCAAAAACAGATTTAGATTAATGGTGCCCTGATTTGCAATGGCCAGAGGAACGATTAAAAACCGGCTAAAACCAAGTAATCTAAAAAAGACCGTAAATAACAGGAATGGATTATTGAACCTTTTGCTCAGGGCTTTGGCATATAGCTCCAGGCGCCACATAATCCAGACATACATTTGATGAGCAATAGATGCAAAAATGGATAACCAAAACCACACATTGGTAGAAATCCCCAAATAAGACCCATCACTTACAGTCGGCAAAACGGATGTCATAATAAGTACTGTCAGCAGAAGTAATAGAATAGACAGATGGGTGGCCTGCCACTCAAAAAACTTGTGCTTAAACTCAAAATCCTGATCATCTCCCATGATGTACTCGTTTATTCCCTATTTAAATTCAGAACTGTCAACCTAACTTCTTTCTCTTATTCAGGTATGCAAGCAGCGCCAAATCAAAGGGACTTTGGGTGTCAATCTCTTCAAAATCGACCCGGGCATTACTGCAATCTATTTTAAACTTTTTGGTAAACTCTTGAACTTTTTTTTGATAATCCTCTCTCACCTGATTTGGGATCACCTCCATCTCGGAGCCGGTTTCCATATCTTCAAATAAGAACTTCCCGTCCTCAAAATCAAGCTCTCGTTCACTTTGATGCTCCAATACGTTAAATAAAAGTACTTCGTGTTTTTGATGCTTCAAATGTCTGAGAGCAGACATCAGCGCATCATGACCTTCTACATTTTCAAAAAGATCAGTCAATACAATTACCAGGCTGCGTCGTTTCAACCTTTCTGCGAGACTGTGAAGCGCCTCTGCAGAGGCCGACACACGCCGCTCCTTCGATTTTGATTGCTCCTGCTGCAGTTCTTCTTCCAACTTTTGAAATAACATCCGCAAATGGGTCTGCGATGATTTCGCCGGATATTCTGCCCGGATCTGATCATCAAACAAAATTAATCCGGTAGCATCACGCTGACGGTTCATCATGTACATTAATGCGGAAGCATAATGTATAGCATAGCGTAATTTACTCCAGTCAGCAAAGTGTTTAAAATACATTGAACTGCTGATATCCAGCGCAATGTGTGCACGAAGGTTGGTCTCAGCCTCATATTGTTTTACATAAAAGCGCTCTGATTTCCCGTACGCTTTCCAATCAATATGCTTAAAATCATCTCCCTGATTGTAGGGCCGATGTTCGGCAAATTCTACGCTAAACCCATGATAGGGACTTCGGTGCAATCCCGAAATAAAACCCTCTACAATAGTTCGGGCTTTTAACTCCAGCGGTGCCAGTCGATTTAAAATTTCACTTTGTAAAACCATAACAGAACCTACCTTTTTGTACACAGATCAGCAATAAGAAAGTCGGTAACGGCCCATTTTCATACATCATATCATTATTTTTAATCTTATATTCTCACGCATCCGCGAAAGGATATTCTTATCGTTTTCCTAATTGGAGGGGGAAACAATCCATTTCATTTAAACCCTTTATTTCTATTACCATGGCTAATGTTATTACATCCGCAAAGGATATCAATTTCACGATTTCTGATCTGCCTACAATGCCGGCACCCAGCCGCGTTTTGATGGTCAAACCAACGTACTTCGATGTTGAATACGTAATCAATCCGCACATGGAAGGTCATGTAGGCGGTGTTGATAAAATGCAGGCCAAAAATGAGTGGGAGCACCTCCGGGATGGATACAAAGAGCTGGGCTTTAATGTCCATGTATTAGAGGGACAAAAAGGATTACCTGACATGGTCTTTTGTGCCAATCAGAGTTTGCCATATATCGATGAGAATGGAGTCCGAAAGGTGATCATGAGTATTATGCACTCCGATCAGCGGAAGAATGAAGTCAGCCATATCGAAAAATTTTACGAAGAATTAGGGTATAAAATTATGTACCTGAATTCTGACAAAGTTGATGATTTTGAAGGAATGGGTGACGGTCTCTGGCACTTTAAACGCAGATTACTCTGGGGAGGATACGGATACCCTAGTTCGCTAAAAGCCTACGAGCAGATTTCTGAAAAGCTGGATGTACCCGTTATTACGCTTGAACTGAAAAGTGAGAGTTTTTACCATCTGGACACCTGCCTGAGCATCCTGAACGAGAAAACTGCATTAATTTATGCAGATGCGTTTACCGATGAAGGATTGGAAATGATACATAAGCTTTTCGATACCGTTATAGAAGCAACATCCTATGAAGCTGAAAAGCTATTTGCGGTAAATGCCGGCTGTCCTGATGGGAAAAATGTATTTATACAGCAGGGTTGTACAGATGTAACACAAAAGCTTCGCGACGCAAAGTTTTCAGTTCATGAATTCAGCACTTATGAATTTATTAAAAGCGGCGGAAGTGTATTCTGCATGAAAATGATGCTTTGGTGATAATCAATTATTCTCTTTCATAAAAAAGGGAGGCAAACCTCAGGTTTGCCTCCCTTATGTATTATGTGATCAGATCCTTTAAGCTATCTCTACTCTCTTCCATACTCTTTATTTTGCCTGCCAGAAACTATATGGTAACCGGGAGTCAGATAATCAAAACAAACTATCTTCATCTTCTTTATTGACGGAAAGTTCAGCCTTGGTTTTTCCGGTTCGAATTAGCGTTAAACAGTTTACCACAAATAGCGCACCGGCGCCTGCCGTAACATAAAAAGTGGCATCCAGACTAATATGTAGATAAACCAGGCCAAGAAGGTAAGGGCCCAACGCCTGGCCAATTCTCATTACCATCCAGTTGACAGACAGAAATGCGGCCCTGAATTCTTTGGGTGCGTATCCGGTAAGAAGGTTTAGAATACTCGGAATGTTCATCCCCTGGGCTACTCCAAATAGAGAGATGGGAATAATAAAGTACCATATATTATCTACGAAGGGGATCATCAGAAAAATTGCGGTATATAAAACTGCTGATATTGTGATGAGTGATTTTTCGCTAAATCGTTTGGTAAGCTTCCCTAACTGCGCAGATGTAATTGCAGTAATAAATGATGAGCCCGACAAAATGATCCCAATTGCGAGTGAGGTTTTCGCAAATTTCTCATCCAGCAAAATGGTGAAAAACGTAATATACCCTCCGTAAATAATGATAAAGGTGAGGAACATTCCCAGAAAAAGTCCCAATACCATTTTCGACATCAAAGCCGATTTCACCTCTTTGAGATAAAGATTCATTCCAAGGCCATTGGATGTTTGCCCTTGTTTGAGTGAGTAGAGTGCGAACAAACCTACAGGAATGGCAATCAGACTAAGAAAAAACGGATAATTCCACCCAAGAATTGCCAGGGCTCCTCCAACAGCAGGATACATCGCAGTGCCCACGCTTAGCACGCTTCCATTATAACCCATAACCGTTGCCCGACGATTACCGGAATAGAAATCTCCAATCAGCGTTAAATTTAGAACACCTAAAGCCGCACTACCGATTCCCTGAAAAACACGAAACATCAGTAG
>PWFZ01000405.1 GCA_003555185.1 Balneolaceae bacterium
CCTTGTCCACTGGTGCTACTTTGAGTATCTATGGTAAAGGTGACCTCATTTAAAGTGATAGAAGTAAAAGAAATTTCAAGTCTTGTGTTGTTTGAACCAACTCCTTCAGTCAAGATTTCAATATCATCTTCTGTAAGTGCTGTATTCCATTCATATCCAGTTTCTGGTAAGGTAAGCTCTATGGTTTCATTTAATTTGAGCTGATCCGAAGCCGTTTCTCTAATGGTTGGGCCACTTAAGGTAGAATATGCTCCACCTACATTATCAATAGATATATCAGTTCCTCCAGAGGCGCGGATAACATCTTGAGCCATAGCCGTAACGAGACTACCGCCAATAAGTGAGCAGAGCCAAATCAAAACTAAAATTTTAGAGAAACGATCAATTCTCATACCTTACAAAATGGGATGTACACATAAATATTAGAGACAGCATAAAATAAATACAAAACTTGTATTCTATGCATTAGAATACACTTAAAAAAGTGGGCAAATACCTGCGGAAGAGTTGTTTTTCGATAAATCAATAGAACTATTTTTAACGACTGCACATGAAAGGAATAATACTCGCCGGTGGAACCGGGTCAAGATTGTACCCCCTTACCAAGGTTACGAATAAACACTTGTTGCCGGTTGGGAACAAACCCATGATCTATTATCCCATCAAAAAACTGACCGATTGCGGGATTACGGAGATTTTAATCGTAACCGGCACTGACCATATGGGAGACGTGGTGAACCTATTGGGGTCAGGCAAGGATTTTAATTGCAGATTCACCTATAAAGTGCAGGACGAGGCCGGCGGAATTGCTCAGGCACTCGGGTTGGCTGAAAATTTTGTGGGTGATGATTCCATGACGGTCATTTTGGGGGATAATATTTTTGAAGCCCCACTGGATGAGGCAATTAAAAATTTTTCGGGCAGCGGTGCTCAAATTTTGATTCAACAGGTGGAGGATCCGGGCAGGTTTGGCGTAGCAGAAATTAAGGGTGATAAAATTGTTGGCGTGGAAGAGAAGCCCGACCATCCCAAATCGGAGTTTGCCGTAACCGGAATTTATATGTTCGATTCTGCCGTATTTGATCTGATCAAAAACCTAAAGCCATCAAAAAGGGGCGAGCTGGAAATCACCGATGTGAATAACCATTACATTAAAAATGGAGAGATGAAATTCTCGGTACTGGAAGGGTGGTGGACCGATGCAGGAACTCCCGAATCGTACAAAATTGCCAACCAACTCGCATATAAACTAAGTTAAATGAGATTATTAATTACCGGCGCAAAAGGTCAGTTGGGGCGAGAGTGGCTGGAATTTCTGAAGGGTTCAGGCCACGAAGTGTTTGGGTTTGGTTCAAGTGAGCTTAACATCACCGATGTTGAAAGTGTACAGGCTATTTTTAAGCAGGTGAATCCCGATTTGGTTATCAATTGTGCGGCTTATACGAACGTAGATCAGGCCGAGGATGAACCAGAACTGGCATTTAAAGTGAATGAAATTGGAGTGATGAACCTGTCTGCGGCATGCAGGGAGTTTGGTGCAAAACTCGTTCATTATAGCACCGATTATGTATTTTCGGGAAGTGCTGGCGATAAAGAAATTTACCCAAATGGTTACCCGGAGGAGGCAAACCCTGATCCCATGAATGTTTATGGGAAATCGAAAAGAGCAGGGGAATTGTCCATTGAACAGCAGAGCAGCGACTGGCTGATTTTGCGGGTTTCGTGGTTGTGCGGCCAACATGGAAATAATTTTGTTAAAACTATGCTTCGCCTTGGAAAAGAGAAGCCGGAACTGAACGTGGTAGACGATCAGCTTGGATCTCCAACGTTTTGTTTAGATGTAGTTGAAAAAACAATGGGGCTGATCGAAAAAGAAAAAATCGGTTATTATCACCTAAGTTCAGAAGGAGCAGTTACCTGGTTTCAACTGGCAGAAAAAATATTTGAAATGTCAGATGATTCACCACGTTTAAATCCTGTACCTTCTACTGCATTTGCATCGAAAGCAAAAAGACCTGCATATTCTTACCTAAATACCCATAAATTAAAGAGTACCGGATTGCAGCCTGTATATTGGGAGACAGGGCTGGAAAAACTTATCCATCAAATAACTGAAAAATGAATATTGAAGAAACATTCTTATCAAATGTGAAAATCATCAAACCCAAAGTGTTTGGTGATCAGCGCGGACATTTTCTGGAGGCGTATCGTCAGGACCTGTTTAAAAAACACGGCATTGATCTGGAATTTGTACAAGACAATATCTCCACATCAAAAAAGGACACTGTTCGCGGTCTGCATTATCAGCTGCCGCCTGCATCTCAGGCAAAGTTGATTATGGTTGTACACGGGAAAATCCTTGATGTAGCTGTAGATTTGAGAGAAAACTCTCCGACTTTCGGTGAGTCTTTTACAACAGAATTGAGCTCCGAAAACCGTCATATGTTGCTCGTTCCAACCGGTTTTGCCCACGGCTTTTCCGTGCTTTCTGATGAAGCCACCATCTACTATAAATGCAACGACTACTACAATAAAGAGCTGGAAAGAGGTGTGCGATGGGACGATCCGAAATTGAATATTGACTGGAAAGTGTCTGACCCGATTTTATCAGATAAAGATAAGGGGCAACCTTTGTTAAACGAATTGGATTCGAAAGATCTATTTTAATAAAAAGAAGACAAGACTATGAGATTAATTGTAACCGGTGGAGCCGGGTTTATCGGTTCGAACCTGATTTTACACCTTCACAAGCACTACGAGGATATTGAGATTTTCAATATCGATAAGCTCACATATGCTTCCGACATTACAAATTTGGAATCACTAAAGCATTCGCGTAACTACCATTTCAAAAAGATGGATCTTACCGACCGCAATTCCGTTCGGGAAGTGGTACAGTCGTTCAAGCCGGAAGGCGTGATTCATTTGGCTGCTGAAAGCCATGTGGATAATTCAATTAATGGTCCGGAACCGTTTGTGCTGTCGAATATAGTGGGTACATTTAACTTAATTGAGGAGTGTCGGCAGCTTTGGTTTGATGAAGTTCATCCAATGAAAAAGGGACGGTTTGTCCATGTTTCTACAGATGAAGTGTATGGTGAGCTCGGTGATCAGGGGTCTTTCAGTGAAAAAACTCCTTATGCCCCCAACTCACCCTATTCTGCCACAAAAGCCGGGAGTGATTTTTTGGTGCGATCGTATCATCACACCTACGGAATGGATACCATTATTACCAACTGTTCCAATAATTTCGGGCCCCATCAACACGCTGAAAAACTGATTCCGACCGTCATTAGAAAAGCGGTTGCCGGAAAACCAATACCGGTGTATGGAAAAGGGGATAATGTTCGCGATTGGCTTCATGTAGAAAACCACTGCTCTGCTCTTGCCCAACTTCTTACAAAAGGAGAAGCCGGCGGACAATACTGTATCGGCGGAAACAACGAGTGGAAAAATATTGACCTGGTTCATTTAATCTGTGAGATATTAAATGAAGAGGTAGGCGAAGGGCCTGACGGCGACTACAAAAACCTGATTGAATTTGTGACCGATCGCCTGGGACACGACTTCCGTTATTCGATTGATGCATCAAAAATCAAAAATGATATCGGCTGGACTCCCGACAATAACTTTGAAGAACAGCTTCGGGATACGGTCATGTGGTTTGTAGCTAAGTTGAAGCAGAAAGCGGAATGATCATATTTCCCGGATGGTTTTAAAGTCCCCCTTCGAAGGGGAAGAACCGACACCGGAGGTTGGGGGGGATGATTGTAAAGTTTTTAAGCCTTCATCTATATTGTCATTTGATCAACGTTCAACAACTTTAACATATCCCTTGTACCCTTAGAGCCCTTTGTGGTTAACCCATTTAAGCCTCGCACAACTAGTAATCTAATTTCTAAATAAAAAAACATTTTATCCATGAGTAAACGTCAGTATTGGTTGATGAAATCGGAACCGGATGCATACAGCATCGATGATCTTGAACGTGATGGACAAATCCGCTGGAGCGGGGTGCGAAACTACGAGGCGCGAAACACAATGCGCGACGATATGAAAATCGGCGACCGTGCGCTGTTCTATCACTCCAATGTAAAGCCACCCTGTATTGTTGGCGTGATGGAAGTGTGCACAGAGCCTTATCCTGATCCGCTGCAGTTTAACCCCGACAGCAAGTATTTTGACGAAAAAAGCAGCGAAAGCAATCCCCGCTGGCAGTTAATTGATGTGAAATTTGTGGAGAAGTTTGATCAGCCGGTCACCCGTGATCAGCTCAAAGAGGATGATTTTTTTAGCGAGATGCAGCTTTTCAAGCGAAACCGTCTATCTATTACATCGGTAACGGAAGAGGAGTATAAAAAGATTCTCGAAA
>PWFZ01000167.1 GCA_003555185.1 Balneolaceae bacterium
CTCACGGCCGATGATGTAGAACGCGTATTTAACGACGGAAAAATAGCATCCCTGATTGGTATGGAAGGAGGGCATTCTATTGCCAATTCGCTGGCTACACTGCGGATGTTTTATGGCCTGGGTGCCCGCTACATGACCATCACTCACGGTCGTACGCTCGACTGGGCGGATGCTGCCGGAGATGACCCTCAGCATGACGGACTTACAGAATTTGGCGAGGAGGTGATTCGCGAAATGAACCGACTGGGTATGATGGTTGATCTTTCGCATGTAACACCGGCAACTATGGAAGATGCCATTCGGGTTTCTGAAGCACCTGTAATGTTTTCTCACTCAAATGCATATGCTCTTACCGGCCATCCAAGAAATGTACCTGATGATATTCTTCACATGATCCCTGCTAAAGATGGAGTTGTGATGGTTACATTTGTAGAGACATTTACGTCTGAAGAACGCAGAATGTACTTCGCTGAAAGAGCCGCTTATCAGCGAAAAATGGAGTACTTAAATCCCGGAATGCCTGATGTGGTTTCACAGAAAATGAATGAGTGGGACGAAGAGAAAGGAGACGCTCCAAAGTCTACGCTGAGTCAGGTTGCGGACCATATCGACCATATTGTTGAAACGATTGGGGTCGAGTATGTTGGAATTGGTGGTGATTATGATGGAATCCCGACGCTGCCCGAAGGCCTGGAAGATGTAAGCACATATCCGGCTCTGTTTGCCGAACTACTGCGCAGAGGATACTCAGAGGAAGACCTCGAAAAAATTGCCGGACTTAACATGCTCCGTGTTATGAGAGGAGCTGAAGAAGTCTCTGAGCGATTACAGCAGGAAAGAGAGCCATCTGAAGTAATTATTACTGATTTTGAATAAATAAAATAGTGGGAGATAAAGTCCCCCCTTAGAAGGGGGAGGCGAACATAGTGAGCGGGGGATGATCTGCTGAGCTTTGATTAACGTAAATATTAAGTATTTGGCTTGTAATCACTAATCTTCATCCCCCATTGCCCCCTTCAAAGGGGGACACTTTTTAATCAGCTATTATTTAGTAATCAGGTTACCAAGTCCCACTGCTCTGCTGTGGGACTTTTTTGTTCCGGGGACTGATGGTGATATTTATCCACAAATTAAATCAGGCGATAGAGCTCTGTTTAACCAAGTCCTGATTCATCATTGAAACTTTACTCCCTCAACATATTCCGAAGATCGCCTGAACTTGAAGATTCTTTTTCCTCATCATCCCTGATTTCTATAACCCTTAAATCAGGTTTTTGAGCTTTTTCATTAGAAGAATGTTTTTTCCTGAAATGTTCTTCACTTACCATTTGATTGACTTGATCTGCAAGTTGATCAGCAATTTCAATGACTTCACTTTTATGCTTATTAAGCTCGTAATTGCCCCACCAAAGAGTTGTAGGAACAACAATAGCTGACAAACCTAAACCGGATAGGATGCCAAGTAAGGGAGATTCCAGAAAATTATAACCCAGTAATCCACCAATAATTGATAGAATTACAGTAGTAAGTATACCCAGGAAAACATGACTGTTTTTGGAAAACCATGAAAGATCCCATGCCTGGCGTTTGCTCACCCTGATTCTGAATTTCTCTCCTCTTTGTTGCATCAACACTCTAATCGTAAACATTTCCATTTCTGAGGTATAGTGCCATTCTACACTTGTGGATGTTCTTCTGATTTTTGCCTTTCCCGCATAACTGTTCCATAGCTGGTCCCACCAGTTTATATCATCTTCAGAAGTTCCAAACCGGTGGTTAAGTTCCGTAATAAGATTATCACGCATGCGATTATCTACTCTGGCTTTTATCCATTTTTCGCTGAAAATTTCAGTTCTGTTTACTTCTGTTTTCTCTTCAACAATTGGTTTGGAAGTTGATTGTTCGTCAAATTCTTTTGCCGCTTGTTTGATGAGCTCCGGGTCAATGCCTGATTCAGCTGCAACCTTTTCCAGCTCATTGATGGATAATCCGTCACGAAGGTAACCGTCACCGGAAACAGACCGGTCTGCTTCAAGCTGAACTGCACGGCGGATCAGCTGCGCCACCTCTTTTTCAGAATATATACGCTTAGACATTGTTTTGGTGTTTTGTTAAAGTCTCTAAATAATGTACTACTAAGAAAGGTAATCATCATTTAAATATCAGTACGATAGAAAATTGGGGAGGTTTCGTTTGTCTATTCTTCTAAGCCTGAGTTCGATTAAATAAATGGCTGTCACCTTTTCATGAGGAGAAGCCAGCCCCCGTTTCGGGGCGGCATGTCCGTAGCCCCATGGGAATGCAGAACATTTCCGTGGGGTATGATGAGACCTTATTAAAGAAGAGCACCGGAGGTGCGGCATTGTCCGATTTTTGAATTCAATCGCAGGATATATCGCACCTACGGCGCTCTCGGTTTGATGTTCGCTCTTAACCCATGGCCACCGCTGCGCAATGACCATAGGCTACGGACATGTCGCACCTCCGGTGCGTTTTTTATGCTCGCTCGTAACTCAATGCCATCGCTTTGCGCTAACCTTGGGCTGCCGTACTCTTTGTAACTGTGGTAAGTGGCAACAAGCAGGAGGTATAATCTGACTTAAGAATCGAACTCAGGTTCTTAGAAAAAGAGACTCTTGTTCCTCCTTAATAGAGGGGGCATTTGTTGAACGCGGAGCGAGATTGAGGGGGATGTTCATTTAGCATTTTGATAAGGCAATAAATCAGAAGCGGTATTTCCTGCTTCTACAGTATTGGGAGATTCTGAAATAAATTCAGAATGACCTAATTCCATTTGTTATGAGTAAAATTAAATCTCGTCCGAATAGACGGTTTTTGCACGTTCTCTCAGGTTAAAATCGCTGCTCATTACCTGTCCGTATGCACCGGCACTGCGGATTGCCACAAGGTCACCCCGCTTTATTTCCGGCAGATCGATTCCGGTTCGAAACGTATCGGAGGATTCACAGATCGGCCCGACAACATCATATTTTTTTTCCGGCATTGAACTTGTCAGCACATCCACGCTGTGCGCGGCCTGGTAAAGTGCAGGGCGTATCAGCTCGGTCATACCGGCATCTAGCACAGCAAAATTGGTGGTAATTCCTTCTTTGATGAAAAGCACTTTGGAAATCAGGCTTCCGCACTGTCCCACAATACTTCGTCCCAGTTCGAAATGGACCTGTTGACCATCGCGTATCTTTAGGTGCTTATCAAACACGTTGAAAAAAGCTTCGAAATCGGGGATAGGTTCACCGTCCGGCTGTTCATAATTGATACCATAACCGCCGCCAACATTTACGTGGTTGAGCTGAATATCATGATCCTCAAAGAAGTCCTGAATGGCGTTCACTTTCTTGGCAAGATCGATGAAAGGTTGCAATTCCGTGATCTGTGATCCTATATGAAAGTGAATCCCCGTAAGATTGATAGCGTTGAGCGCGGGAAGCTTTTCAAAAAGTATGGTCAGCTTTTCGGGATTCACTCCAAACTTGTTTTCATTCAGTCCGGTAGTAATATACTTATGGGTTTTGGCTTCCACATTTGGGTTGAGCCTGACCGATACATTGGCAACTTTCCCGGCGTTCTCCGCAATTTCATTCAGTACTTCAATTTCCTGGATGGATTCGCAGTTGAATGAAAAAATATCACTGTCCAGACCATACTGAATCTCCTCGTCGGTTTTACCCACACCGGCAAAGGCAATTTGTTCAGGTGTAAAACCGGCTGACAGTGCCTTCTCTATTTCCTTACCGCTCACGCAGTCGATTCCCAGTCCGGCCGCTTTAACCCGTTCGAGGATGCGATCGTTATTATTTGCCTTGATGGCATAGTGAACATGATATCCTTTTGAGATACCGTGTTTACTAACCTCTTCCAGAGTTCTTTCTAAAAGATTGAGGCTGTAGTAGAAAAAGGGTGTTTTTATGCTGCGAAAACGTTCGGCGTGATGACTATCAAACATGAAATTTATTCAGATTTTGGAAAGCTCTTAAAATAGAGATTTTTGAGGTCAAGTTTTGAATTTGCTGTCTGATTTATTTAAGTGTTATAATTCATGGAGGGTTCCGGTTAGTCGGAATCTTAATTTGGCTGCTGCTTGATGCAATGGATCCCAATCCCGAAGGGATTAAACGTGAATAGCGCCGGGTGAAACCGCGGAGTATGCCTCCGCAATGTCAAAGTTTGAGATCTGTTTATTAACTTGGGATTGAAATATAAAATAACCTAAAACAGGCTTTAAAAGACTCGTGAACTTTTCAAGCGAATCCATTTATTCAACCGCGGAGTATGCCTCCGCAATGTCAAAGTTTGAGATCTGTTTATTAACTTGGGATTGAAATATAAAA
>PWFZ01000286.1 GCA_003555185.1 Balneolaceae bacterium
CAGGTTATCAGATATTATTGTCGGGCTTGTTTTAGTGGTTTTGGTCTCCTTGGTGATATTTGGCGGAATAAAGCGCATTGGCCTTGTAGCATCACGGCTTGTTCCACTTATGGTCGTTATCTATGTGTTAACCGTGCTGTTTATCATCATCAATAATATTGTTGATTTACCTTACTATTTTGCGCTGATCGTCACGGATGCATTTAGCGGAGAAGCCGCCGCTGGTGGTGTCCTGGGCGTTGTGATCTCAAACGGAATTCGACGCGGAGCATTTTCAAACGAAGCGGGAATTGGTATGGAAGCGATGGCTCATGGCGCGGTCAAAACCAAAGAACCTGTACGTGAAGGGCTTGTTGCAATGCTGGAGCCGGCTATTGATACGCTATTGATCTGTACTATGACGGCAATGGCTATTTTGATGACGGGTGTATGGACCGAGACCGGTGTTGATGGAATTACGATGACAGCCCTCGCATTTGATCAAGGCGTACCTGTCTTTGGGGCTTACCTTTTGATTCTCTGTGTGTTGATCTTCAGCATCACTACGATGTTTACCTACAGTTACTACGGCTCAAAATGCCTTAATTTCTTAGCCGGTGCTCATAACAAGCATTACTACAATTACTTTTACATTTTCACCATCTTTTTGGGATCGATTACCAGTATCGATATGGTGATTAATTTGATTGATGGATCTTTTGCTCTAATGGCGATTCCAACAATGACAGCATCCATCCTGCTTGCGCCAAAAGTGATGGAAGCTACTCGAGATTATTTCAAGAGAAAAGACCGGGGTGATTTTGATCACTACTAACATGTCTTTCGATCAAGGGTTATTTTAATAATTGCGCTGAAAATTGAAACTATTCAGGTTTTTAGCGCAAAAACTTAAATTAATTTTGGTTGACACCCCTCTGTGCTTCAAAATTCTTTAATCAAATAAAATTTGGGAGCGATTTTACTTAATTATTTAAGTCGTTAGAGGTTACTTTTTTACTCCATTCTTGCCCTGCGATTTACTTTTGCTGTATCGCATTTTACCCTCCTAAAAAGTGAAACCTTCCGTATTTTTAGATCGTTAAGAAAGAACAAAATTTAGAGGCCGGATAAATACCTAAAAATGCCTGAGAAAAACCCGGCATAATTTAATAAATCAGGGAAAAACAAGACACAATACATACAACAATGAAGTCACTAGTACTGGTAACAATAACAACAATTCTAATTGCTTTTTCATCACCTTTTGATGTAACTGCAAATGAGAATAACACATCAGATGTCATTGTCGCAGAAAATATTCTTGATGCGATTAAAGATATCGATATAGTAAGTTTAAATGTCCTTCTTGCTGAAGGCGCTGCGGTAGATACCGTTGATAAAGAGGGTAACACGCCGTTAATGATAGCAGCAAAGATCGGGAATCCACGAATGGTTGAAATCATTCTGGCACACAATCCCCGGCTGAATGTTAGAAATAATCAGGGCGATACCGCACTGATGATCGCATCAGTACAGGGAGTAATTGATGTAACAAGGCAGCTTCTTAATAAAGGAGCCGATGTAACATTGGAAAATGCCGCTGGATTAAATTCAGTCGAAATCGCGCTTAGAAATGGTCATAGAGATGTTTCAAGGTTAATTCGAGGAGAAACTAATTCTTTGATGAGCAGATAATATCGAGAATTTTCGACAATTAATTAAAAAGCCACGCAGATTCTGTGTGGCTTTTTTTATGCCTATAAATCATCTCTGTGTTCAATACTTAATCCTTTCAAGAAATATCTTAAAAGTTGATCGCCGCACTCTCTGTAGTTTCTGTGATCCTCAGCCCGAAAAAGGGCATTTAGTTCAGGGCTCGATACTGAAAAATCAGCCAGCTTAAGAACTCGGTGGATATCTTCTTCTCTTAATTTAAAGGCTACCCGTAGTTTTTTAAGTACCATGTTATTGGTGACGGGTGTTTTGATAGGTCTTGGAGGATGTTTATCACTTTTTCCTCTCTTATAAAAAATGAGCCCGTCCAGAAAATGAGCCATTAATTCATCGCTGCAATCCGGGTTTTTTTCATCTTCGGGATCTGCGGCTGCCAAAACTTCTTTTACCTCTCCGCGGCTGGGTTGGTAGCCTGCCAGTAATAGTATCTCACCTATGGTAGCATCGTTTAAATTGAGTGTGTAACGGATACTCTTTATTACATCATCATTTCTCATGGGAAATTGGGTTTTGTATCAAAAAAAGCGCGCTGCAAAAAGTTTGCACGCATCAGGGTGTGAAAAGTTTTATCGTCAGTTGAAAATAAATTGAATAGAGCCCTAATCAAAGGTCGATATTGAATTCCCTTTCCTTATCATTTCACAATTTCGTTTCTTCAGTAAGAAATTAAACATAATCCCATCTTATGAAAACCGCTCTTACTACGCTCCTTTTAGTTTTTACGTTCTCACTAACACAGGGAATAAGCCAGTCTATCTCCGAAAAAACTTCCGGAATGGATCATTACGAAGGTTATCTGGATTTTTGGTGGGATGATACAGAAGGTAAAATCTGGATGGAGATTGATAAACTCGACGAAGAAATTTTATATGTGAATTCTATGGCGGCCGGACTTGGCTCGAATGATATTGGAATTGACAGAAGTCAGCTGGGCGATACCCGGATTGTTTCATTCAACAAAGTGGGGCCAAAAGTGTTGATGATTCAGCCCAATTACGATTTTAGAGCATCATCAGAAAATGAGCTTGAGAGAAAATCTGTGGATGAAGCGTTTGCCCAATCCGTGCTTTGGGGATTTGAGGTGGAGATCCAGGAAGATGGACGCGTTCTGGTGGATGCAACGGAATTTCTTCTGAGGGACGCCCATGGTGTGATTAATCGGCTTGATCGTGCCGGGCAGGGATCATATTCGCTTGATGAATCCCGATCCGCAATTTATCTGCCGGGGACATTTAATTTTCCCGAAAACTCTGAAATTGAGGCAACGGTTACATTTCATGGATCAAGCCCGGGTGGACATGTTCGATCGGTAACTCCTACACCGGAAGCTATTACGCTGCGTCAGCATCACTCTTTTGTAAAATTACCGGATGATAATTTCAAACCCAGAAAGTTTGATCCACGAGCGGGATATTTTGGGATTACCTATCAGGATTACAGTGCACCCATTGGTGACGAATTTACCCAGCGATATATAGCACGCCACCGGCTCGAGAAAAAAGACCCGGAAGCAGAAGTAAGTGAAGTTGTGGAGCCGATTGTTTTCTACCTCGACAACGGTACGCCAGAACCGATTAGAACCGCACTTTTAGATGGGGCCCGTTGGTGGGCCGAGGCTTTTGAAGCTCTTGGCTATAAAGATGCTTACCGGGTAGAAATTTTACCGGAAGATGCTCATCCGATGGATGTTCGATACAACGTGATAAACTGGGTTCACCGGTCCACGCGTGGCTGGTCTTATGGATCGTCGGTTATCGATCCGAGAACGGGCGAAATTATCAAAGGAAATGTTCTGCTCGGTTCGCTTCGGGTTCGTCAGGATTATATGATTGCCGAAGGATTACTGGCACCTTACGAAGAGGGTGTAGACCCCGATCCGGAGATGCTGGAGATGGCACTCGATCGAATTCGTCAGCTTTCAGCTCATGAAATTGGACACACTCTGGGAATTGCCCATAATTTTGCTGCAAGTGTAAACGATTTAGCCTCAGTGATGGATTATCCACACCCCATGGCAACCATCAAGCCGGATGGCACGCTAAGTTTGGAAAATGCTTACGATATTGGAATAGGTGAATGGGATAAGCGCGCAATCGCTTACGGCTATCAGGACTTTCCT
The DNA here is from genome assembly GCA_003555185.1 of Balneolaceae bacterium. Lineage (GTDB taxonomy): Bacteria > Bacteroidota > Rhodothermia > Balneolales > Balneolaceae > SW132. Next base: position 3,833 of record PWFZ01000286.1, read on the forward strand.
GAAGGTACGGACGAAGACAAGGCGCTGAACGATATTATTAGTGAAACCCTCAATATGGAACTGATGTATCTGTCTGATGAAGTGGCGAGGCCGCCGGGTGGTTCGCATCCGTATGCTCACCTTTGGGAGTACGGAACAGATGTTGTCGGGCAGCTCGATCATATTTTAGATATTCGTGAAATTGCACTGAGTCGGTTCGGTGAACGAAATATTCGTGAGGGAAGGATGATGTCTGATCTCGAAGATGTACTAGTGCCCATTTATCTTTACCATCGCTATCAAACCGAGGCGACAGTGAAACTCATTGGCGGAGTAGAGTATCATTATACAGTGCGGGGTGATCAGCAGTCTGCACCACAAATAGTGGATGGAGATGTTCAGCGTAATGCGATGACTTCGATGCTGAAAACACTCGATCCCGAAGTTCTTGCCCTGCCGGAGCATTTACTGGATATGATTCCACCAAGGCCTGCAAGGATTGCTCAAACACGCGAGCATCTTCGGGG
>PWFZ01000273.1 GCA_003555185.1 Balneolaceae bacterium
GAAGATCATTTAAACCTGAGCCGTCATTGGGTACAAAATCCGGATTCGCCTGAATAAAAGGAGCATTTGGCATCTCCTGAGCTATCGTTCTAAAGGGAGAAGCACCAATATTTATTCCAAAAATATCCCATCCAACAACCATAGACAGGAGAAACACCTGTGTGAGTGTCATCACAAACATTACAGGTGCCCGATAGGGTTTTCTTGTCCATTTTATAAGTCCAAGTCCTACAATAAAGGAACATATGACCCACAACATAAAACTTCCTTCCTGTCCACCATAGAAAGCAGAAAAGAGGTACTGGGTTTCCAGATCAAGACTTGTGTAATTCCAGACGTAGTAATACTGAAATTGATGAGTCATTGTCAGGTAAATTAAAATACCTGACGCAATGAGAAGGAAAACCCCTTTGGTTACCCAAAGCTTGTGGGAAATAGACTCAATTTTTTTGTCTTCCCTATAAGCAGATATTGCGTATGTAATAAGAGCGAAAAGAGCTGCAACAAATGAACCGGCTAAAAATACATTACCAAGCGTACCCATCATATTGCTAGTTCCCCTCTGCGCTGGAAAATTCTATTTCACTCATGTCGTTGTATTTCGATGGGCACTTCATGAGCATATCATTTGCATGAAAAACGTTATTTCTCATTTCACCAATAACCACTAGCTGAGTTGCCTGCTCAAAATTATTTGGCTTAGGGCGTGGGTAAACCACTCTGCGCACATCACCATCTTCATCTTTCATATAGAATGAAAACTGCATGGTTTCTCTCGAAAAACCATATTCCTGTGAACTGTCCCAAACACCTACAACATGAGAAGACGAGCGTGTCTCTGCCTGTTCAAAATTCACATAAGTGCTGATACTGTTACCAAAGTTATACATCAATAGTGATGTAAACAGTACAATCGAAAAAATACCTAAGACTAATTTCGGCTTCATGATTTTTTTTCTTCTATCGTTTTTTCAAGTTTTGAGACGTTTCGATCAACTTTAATCATAAAGAACAGCAGAACAAACCAAATAATTAAGCTGACCCCAAGTACGACAAAGATCAGATCATTTGATGCCATAAACTGGATAAAACCAGAGGCTTGTTCAGTTCCTTCCACTCCCTGCCACTGATCCGAGTAGCTCGAAGTCAATGTATCAACGGAAGCTTGTTTCAATTCGTCTGTTAATTCTAAACTCATGTTGTGTTCTGTTCCGTGAGCTTTTTAACGTTTTTATATCTGTTTAAAATATTCATCATCCAAAGTGCTATACCAATAAATCCTAGTACTGCAGGGTAAAATACATACCTTAACTCCGGTGCGGTAATCTCGCTAAATGCCGGATTGCCATCAGCTCCCGGGTGTAAACTGGGAAGCTGCCTCGGAATGATGTAAAGTAAAAATGGTATGGTAGTTACACCAAAAATATTATAGACTGCGGCAATTTTCGCTCTTTTTTCATTGTCGTTGAACGCTGATCTTAAAATAAAATAAGCTACAAAAATCATCATTCCGAGAGCCGACATATTCATTCGGGGCTCGGCAAATGTCCACCAGGTTCCCCACGTAAAGCGAGCCCACAACGCACCGGTTAACAACCCACAAATGCCAAATAATAAACCAACTGCTGTGGCAGTCTCAGCTTTTTGGTCCCATTCAATTTCTTCGCTATTCAGGTAACGAACGCTGAAATAGAAGGCCATTGAAAATGCAACCATCATAGTAAACCACATGGGCACATGTAGAAACAAATTCCTTGCCGTTTGCTCCAGAATAGGTATCTCAGGTATAGAAATGAGAAAACCGACTGATATAACAACGGTCATCCAAATAGCCACTATGTACTTCCAATAACTCAAGAATAAATCTTCGGTTCGTTTACTTTTAATTTCGTTAATATACTACAAATGACGGGAAAATGTGTGAATTGGATATGAATAGAAAAACCTTTTTTTATGATCTCTTTATGATAGGAATACAGAATTTTAATTCACGTATTAACGTCATTCAAATCTCAAATTGCTCCTTTATAATTCTTATATTTGTAACGATAAATTCAATGCAAAAAACTTTTCATCAACTTTAACTAAATCAATTATTTAAAATGGCTTTAATGATATCAGTTTCCGGGATTCGCGGAATATTTGGCACTCACCTTACACCTGAAAATCTTGTTACTTTTACTGCTGCATATGGAACATGGCTTGATGGAGGCACCGTAGTTGTTGGGCGAGATACAAGAGTAACAGGCCAGATTTGTGAAGATATTGTTTCTGCAACTCTGCAGAGTGTTGGTTGCAACGTCGTGAAGGCAGGTATTGCTACAACTCCAACCGTAGCTATGGGAGTGCTAAAGCATCATGCCAAGGGCGGAATTATACTTACCGCAAGTCATAACCCTGCCGAATGGAACGCCATTAAGATGCTAAATAGTGAGAGTGAATTTTTAAGTCCTGAACAGGGTGAGGAAGTACTGAAACTGGCAGAAAAAGGTGAGTTCAGCTACAAGATGTTTGACAAAATTGGCACATTGCATGAGGATGAGGACATTACGGAATACCATATTCAGAAAATTCTGGAACTCCCATATATAAATGCTGACCTCATTAAACAAAAAAATTATACCGTCGCGGTTGATGCTGTAAATGGTGCAGGGTCTGTTGCCATACCAAAATTACTGAAGGCACTTGGGGTCAGCGTAAAAGAACTCAATTGTGAGCCTAATGGCATTTTTCCTCACAACCCGGAACCCCTGCCGGAAAACCTGACTGAAATCTGCACGTTCGTGAAGGAAAATGACTGCGACCTGGGAGTGGTTACCGATCCCGATGGTGACCGTCTTGCATTACTTGATGAAAATGGAGTTTTGTTCGGTGAAGAGTACACACAGGTAGCGGCTTTCGACTTTATGCTCGGTAAAAAAGCGGGTGACACAGCGACTAATCTTTCATCATCGAGAGCTGCAGATGACATAACAGAAAAATATGGAAAAACATGTCACCGTTCTGCAGTAGGAGAAATTAATGTGGTGAAAGTTATGCAGGAGAAAAGTGCTTTAATAAGCGGAGAAGGAAATGGTGGCGTGATTAATCCGGATCTTCATTCCGGTCGAGATGCTTTGGTTGGAACGGCGATGATACTCCAGCTATTAGCTGAGCGTGAACTTCTTGCCAGTGAATACAGATCTACCCTGCCCCAATATCAAATGGTGAAGCAAAAAATTCAACTGAAAGATCTTGGTGTGGATGCTGATGAACTACTGAAAAAAGTAGCAGATACCTATAAAGGTGAAAAGGTCAATACCCTTGATGGTGTAAAAATAGACTTTGAAGAAGGATGGGTACACTTTAGAAAATCAAATACTGAACCGATTGTCAGAGTTTACAGTGAAGGGAAAACTCAGGATATGGCAAGGAGTCTAGCTCAAAAAGTGATCTCGGTAATTAGTTGATTGGAGATTAGTTGATTGGGTAATTAGTCAGCCCGTTTGCAGCATTAGCGGAACTACGGGGTCTCCTAACTGTTTACGAACCCCCATAAGTCGGGACCGAAAAAAGCACCGGCAGTGATGGGCAAATGCAGTCTGCAGTGGGCAATATCAGTAGGCAGGCATATGGGTTGATAATATATACCCTGACCCTGAAGGGGTTAAATATGATTAGCCCCGGGTAAAACCCGGGGAAAATATAGCATTATATAACCCCCATCGGTTTAAAGATTTACAAAGGTGGAGAATCAATTTCCGATGGATAAATTGACATACCCAAATCAACGAATCCGTGCTATGAATCAATTAACTTTAGAAAGATTTTCCTCAATAAATGGATCCGAGCCCTGTTATTGCGAAGGTATATCTTTTATGGCTAATGGGTTAATTCTCAATAATTAGTTGATTAGGGAATTAGTTGATTGGAGAATTAGTCAGCCCGTTTGCAGCATTAGCGGAATTACGGGGTCTCTTAACTGTTTACGAATCCCCATAAGTCGGGACCGAAAAAAGCACCGGCAGTGATGGGCAGTCACCTACACCAAATATGCTTGGAACCACTATCTAATGCTATAAAGAGTAAACCTGACGTAGTTAAAGCTTCGGTGACCAAGGAAGTGAAAAGGTTTGAAAGTGTTGACAAACAAAGAAACCTAAGCCCCTACTATTGTGCCATATGGCGTGATGTATTATATAACAATACACACATCCATAACCTATGGTGCTCTTATGATTAATAACACTTCTCATTCTCTTTGGGATCGGCTCCAGCAGAAAAGTCTCAACCAAATCTGTAAGGAATTCCTAATTCATGGTTCATACCTATAGGTAGATACACCATTGCCC
>PWFZ01000169.1 GCA_003555185.1 Balneolaceae bacterium
CATTTATGCTGCATTATAACTTCCCTCCATACTGTGTGGGTGAAGCTGGATTTATGCGCGGACCGGGACGACGTGAAATTGGTCACGGTCACCTGGCAGAAAGAGCTTTACGAATGGTAATGCCTGAGTTTGATGATTTTGCATACGTTATTCGTGTACGATCAGACATTACAGAATCAAATGGGTCGTCTTCAATGGCATCTGTTTGTGGTGGATCAATGGCTATGATGGATGCAGGTGTACCGCTTCCAAAACCGGTTGCTGGTATTGCAATGGGAATGATTGTTGGAAAAGACAACACCGTAGTACTCTCTGATATTCAGGGAGAAGAAGATCATATGGGCGACATGGATTTCAAAACTGCCGGTACCGCTGATGGTATTACCGCAACTCAAATGGATATGAAAGTCCAGGGTATTAGTTTTGAACTTCTGGAAGAAGCTTTAGAACAAGCACATACAGGACGTCTTCATATCCTTGAAGAAATGGCCAAAACCATTTCCGAGAAGAGAAAAGAGATTTCTCAGTACGCACCGCAATTCGTTCGAATGACTATTGACGGCGACCATATTGGAGCTGTCATTGGCCCTGGTGGAAAAGTAATTCAAACGCTTCAAAAAGAGACAGATACAGAAATCTGGATCGAAGAAGATGATCAGGGTAAAGGTCAGATTACAATTTCTGCTGATAGCCTTGATAAAGCTGAAGCCGCGAAAAAACGTATACAAGCCGTTGCCGGTGAGTTGGACGAAGGTGCAACATACAGCGGAACAGTTAAAGCTATTAAAGAGTACGGAGCCTTTGTGGAAATCGTACCCGGAAAAGAAGGATTACTTCATATCTCCGAGATCAATCATGATCACGTAAAGAATGTTGAAGATGTTCTTTCCGTAGGTGATGCTATTGACGTGAAGCTTCTTAAAGTGGAGCACGGCGGAAAACTTCGTTTGTCACGGAAAGCACTGCTTCCGGATCCTAACGAAGAGTAATCACTTTGTTTTAGCAAAATTTATAAATAGCGCTCGATTATTCGGGCGCTATTTTTGTTTGTAATTAGAAGTAGAATATCTCTCTTGGCCCAAAAGAAATTTGGGAATAAATTCCCCCTAATAAGGGGCTACGAGCTTTAGCGATTCCCGTGAAGCGCACCGAGCGAAGCGACAACACGTAAGTGAAATTGACAGGGGTGTTTGTTGAGTTCTGATACGATTATTAAATGTAGATTTGATGAGATGTTATATAGCTGCATAAATATTCAAAGTACATGTGCCTGAATAAAGTGGTGGATGAACTTCCTCCTCAGTTCGCTGGCGCGTTCAAAAGATGAGCCCTTTGATAAAGGGGATTTTCAAAATTAAAGATTTTTATATCCTATACCATGAAGACAAAAGAAATTGATTTCATTGAGAAGACCGTATTACCAAACGGCTTACAAATTGTAACAGAGCACATTGAAAGTGTTAAAAGTGTGACCGCAGGAATTTGGGTAAAAACCGGAAGCCGGAATGAATCGGATGAACTTGCCGGTGTTACACATTTTTTGGAGCACATGCTCTTTAAGGGAACAGAAAAACGAACGCCTTACGATATTGCACTCAGTATGGAAGCCGTAGGTGGTTACCTGAATGCATTTACATCTACAGAGTATACCTGTTATTATTCACGCTGCCTGGACTCAAAACTTCCGGTCGCATTGAATGTTTTAACTGATATGGTTCGCAATTCTATATTTCCTGCTGAAGAGTTAGAGAAGGAGAAAAAAGTCGTTCTCGAAGAGATGAAGATGTATAAAGATAGCTCTGAGGATGTGATTTTCGAAGAATTTAGCAGCCAGGTTTTTGATCAGCATCCGATTGGCAGACCCATCATTGGGTTTGAGAATACGGTTTCATCATTTACCCGTCAGCATTTATTTGATTATATGGAAGACCGATATCAGCCTTCAAATCTATTGGTTGCTGTTGCCGGTAACGTTAAACATGAGGAAGTGGTAGATTTGGTTTCGGAACTGATGGATCAACCCGGAAGTAAAACCGTTGAACCGATTGATCAACCGCTTACAAACTATGCTCCGTCACAAAAAGAGATCTCAAAAGTGATAGAGCAAACTCATATGATTATCGGTCGTCGCGGACTTCAATACGATCATCCTGACAAATACTTACTCCTGCTTGCCAATACAGTGTTAGGTAGCGGAATGAGTTCAAGGCTCCATCAAAACGTACGCGAGAAATATGGCTATTGCTATTCAATTGGCACATTCAATCAATCTTATATTGATGCCGGCCTGTTTGGTGTCTATATAGGAACGGATAAAGACTATGTAACCCACGTTCGTGATCTTATTACCAAAGAGTTTGAGAAAATTCGAAATGAAGCCGTTGGCGAACAGGAATTGAATGAAGCCAAATCACAGCTGAAAGGAAAACTCCTGCTTTCTCAGGAAAGTACCAGTAACCGGATGACCCGGCTCGCAAAAAGTATGATTTATTTCGACAGATTTGTTACCCTTGACGAATTGGTGGAAAATATAGATGCCGTAACTTCAGAGGACCTTCTAAAATTCTGTAAAGACTTTTTCGATCCCAAGGTATTTTCTGAAACATTACTCACACCTGAAAAAAAGTAAGCTCAATTCATTACTAACAATTTTAAAAACCGTTAAAAAATTATCTGCTGATGACAACCATCAAACAACTATCCAATTTTCAAGATCAATCAGTAACTCTAAAAGGCTGGGTTTATAACAGCCGAAGTGGTAAAGGGCTTCATTTTATTGAGCTTCGAGATGGCTCAGGGCTTTGTCAATGCATCGTTTCTGCTGATGAAGTATCTGACTCTGTATTTGAAAGTGCCGGTACATTAAAACAGGAGAGTTCACTGGAGATTACGGGAAAGGTGGTCAAAGATGATAGAAGCGTGGGTGGATATGAACTGCACGCTACAGATCTGAAGGTTATTCAGATAGCTGAAGATTATCCCATCACGCCAAAAGATCATGGGGTTGAGTTTTTGATGAACAACCGTCATTTATGGTTGAGAAGTCAGCGTCAGTGGGCTGCAATGCAGATTAGAAATACCATTCAGTTTACAATCCATCAGTTTTTTCAGGAGGAGGGGTTTATCCAGATGGATGCACCTGTTTTTACCGGAAACGCAGCTGAGGGAACCACCACTCTTTTTGAAACGGATTATTTTGAGGAGAAAGCATACCTCACACAATCGGGTCAGCTGTATGCAGAAGCAATGGCTATGGCTCACGGTAAAGTGTATACATTTGGCCCTACTTTTCGCGCTGAAAAAAGTAAAACCCGTCGGCATCTGACAGAATTCTGGATGATTGAGCCGGAAATGGCTTTTTATGATCTGGATATGAATATGGAGCTGGCTGAGAAAATGCTCAAGTATATTGTAGAAAAGGTATTGGAAAAGCATGAAGCAGAACTTAAGACGCTGGAAAGAGACACCACTTTCCTGAAAAATGCCGTTGCAAATCCATTTATAAAAATCTCCTACACAGATGCTGTTGAGCAGTTAAAAAGTGATAAAACCGCAAACATGCTTTCTCAGATGTTTGATGACCGTGAAAAAGAATTAGCAGCCATCAAAAAAGAGATGGAAGAGATCAAAAAAGAGCATGGTTCTGCAAAGAAGTGGAGAAAAGCTCAGATTGATCAGCGAATTAAGGACATTCACGTCCGTATCGATCAAATTGAAGAGGATTTGAGAAATATACCTGTGTGGAAAAAATCAGCTGCCAACTTTGAGTGGGGCAATGATTTTGGTGGGAGTGATGAAACCATATTAACTATGCAGTACGACACTCCTGTTATGGTTCACCGCTATCCTGCAGAAGTAAAAGCGTTCTATATGAAGCGCGACCCTGAAGATGAAAAATTAGCCCTGGCGCTGGATGTATTGGCCCCTGAGGGGTATGGAGAAATAATTGGGGGAAGTCAACGAGAGGATAGTCTTGAGGCACTTAAAGAGCGAATTGCAGAGCATGATCTGCCTGAAGAAGCGTTTGACTGGTATCTTGATCTACGAAAGTTTGGCAGTGTTCCTCACTCCGGATATGGATTAGGGCTCGAGCGAACCGTTGGCTGGATTTGTGGTTTAAACCACGTTCGCGAAACGATACCGTTTCCTCGGATGCTCGGCAGATTGAAGCCTTAATAAGTTATGAGACACGCTATATCTTTGGAGATATAGCGCTTATTTCTGACAGCATTCCAGGAGCTTTTCCGGGTTTCTGTCAGCGTCGGTTTAAGTAAAGACCCGTGAGGTTTTTAAAAACCTCACGGGTCTATGAA
>PWFZ01000257.1 GCA_003555185.1 Balneolaceae bacterium
CAGGAGGGCCGCCAGACAGAGAGCCCCCGATCGTTGAACGAACCGTCCCTCAAACTGAGACGGTTAATTTTGACGGAAACGAAGTTCGATTTGGGTTCTCTAAATTTATCGATCGAAATTCTGTTCGCCAAAATGTTTCAATTGAACCAAATCTTGGAATTCAGTTTGATGTAAGCTTTGGGAGAACGTCTGCCACGATTGAGTTTCTAGAACCACTACCGGAAAACACAACGATTATTGTTCAGCTGGGTGCAGATGTAACAGATACGAGAAACAATAAAATGGGTTCGTCATTTGAACTGGCATTCTCAACCGGTCCTGAAATTGATGATGGAAATGTAATTGCCAGGTTAAGAGATCCAAGAGAGGGTAGTGTTGAATCTGGTGAACGTGTGTTTCTATACAGAACGCCAGCTGATTTTACAGAGCCGGCACATTATCTGGCACAATCAGATACCAGTGGAATTGTAAACTTTTCATATTTGCGGGAAGGTACCTATTCAGCAATTTGGGTTGATGACGTTAACCGGGATCGGCGATGGAATCCTGATCGAGAATTTGCACAACCTTTTCATATTGAAGATTTTGAAGTGATAAAAGGTGAGGAGTTCGACTTGGGAACAATTTTTATTCAGCGCCCTGATACAGTTTCGCCAAGAATTGACGGTGTGGGCTTGCTTTCTCAGACCAGAATGCGCCTGCGATTATCTGAAGAGGTTGAGTGGAGTGATGACGCTTATTTTACTATTAGTGACTCGCTGGGTCAGGAGTATTCTACTGCATACCCACTTTATACCAGTATCGAAGATTCACGTGCAATATTTGCTCAGTCAATGGATAACCTGCCTGAAGATGAGTCCTTCATTATAGAACCGCACGGATTTACAGATCGAGCCGGAAATAGATTAATAAGTGCCGTAGAAGGATTCACCGGTTCTTCTGAACCGGATACATCAGCTCTCAGGTTGATTGAAGATAATACGGCTAGTGGCCTGTTTATAGATGAGCCGGTAAAGATCACTTACTCTAAATTTATTAATGATGAATCAGTCGTTGATTCATTGAGAATTATCCAAGGTGATCAGGAGATTAATGACTGGGAGTATGTAGAAATTGACAGAAATAAATTAATCATCAATCCGGATATTATCTGGGAGGGTGGTACCAGATATGAATTTCGCGTATGGGATCCTTATCAAACAGAATACGCCACCTTACGCCCTGATATCTGGCAACGAAATCAGCTTGGTGGAATTGAGTTTACCATTGATGAAGAAGAGTCAACCGCTGAAAACAGACTATTATTAAGTGATGATACCCGTAAGGTGGATATTGATACCGTATTTGTCGGCTCAATCGAAATTGATAATTTACCACCACTTCAGTATGATGCCCGGGTTTATCGAGACATCAATAATAATGACCGTTGGGACCCCGGTTCCATCGATCCATTTGTTGCTCCTGAACCGTATTTTTTACAAAGAAATATTCCTGTGCGGGAAGGCTTCACATCCGAAGTACGGGTAGAGTTCAGGGCAATGTTACCTGATACAAGTAATGGCGAAGAAAGAGATATTTTTGAAGAAATAGAAACTGACGATACCCTCAACAGATAACAGGAATACCATGGACCGTTTTTGGAATGATCATTTAGCAGAAGGATTACTGATAGTGACAATCTTTGCTATTATTTTTGCCACTTTCTTATTAGCCTGGGTTTTAAAAATATCCTTTAAGCGGTTTGTTGAAGGTAATGAGCAGGTGATGAAGGATGACCCGACTAATTATAAGTTCCTTTATTATACATTTATAGCACTTATTTATATTGTCGGTTTTGGCTTTGCCATGTGGCATGTACCATTCCTGAGACACGTTGCTCAGTCAATGCTTGCCGGTGCCGGTATTTTGGCAATTGTTATAGGTTTTGCATCTCAGCAGGCGCTCGGAAATATAATTAGTGGAGTTTTTATCGTCATGTTTAAACCCTATAGAATTAATGATCGAATTTCATTAAAAGACAGTTTAAGGGGCGTGGTAGAGGATATTAACTTGCGGCATACCATTATTCGAAACTTTGAAAATCAACGAATTATTATTCCAAATTCGGTTATGAGTAATGAGATACTTACGAATTCAAATTATAATGATGACAAAATCTGCAGATTTATAGAAGTAGGTATCAGCTATGGGTCTGACATAGATGTCGCCCGAAGAATTATGCAAGAAGAGATCTATAATCATCCTTTATGTATAGATGTAAGGAAAGAAGCGGATATTGAAGCCGGCATTCCACGGGTTACAGTTAGGGTTTTATCGTTAAATGACTCATCCGTTACGCTTAGGGGGTGGGCATGGGCAGCAGACGCACCGAATGCTTTTGTCCTGCAGTGTGATGTAACTGAAAGCATTAAAAAACGTTTCGACAAAGAAGGTATCGTGATACCGTTTCCACAAAGAACGCTTAGCTATTTGGATAAACCATCCCCAGCTACTATATCACAAGAAAACGACGTTTAGAATTACGACTAAGCAGCATTTTCACTATCTTGGAATCGCTTCCAATTTTAATTTATTTGATCATATATGTCAGAAGTATCAGTAAAATCATCTTCGAAAGAAAAAAGCAAAGAAAAATCAAACGGACATGTGCCACAGGAAAAATATACTCCTGTAAACAATGTTCGATTTGTAACTTCAGCAAGCCTATTTGATGGCCATGATGCAAGTATAAATATTATGAGAAGAATTCTGCAAGCTACTGGTGCAGAAGTGATACACCTTGGTCATAATAGATCTGTTCATGAAATTGTAAATTGCGCTATTCAGGAAGATGCCCAGGGAATTGCCATCAGTTCGTATCAGGGCGGGCATATGGAATATTTTAAATATATGATTGACCTGCTGAATGAAAGAGGTGCAAATCATATTAAAGTATTTGGCGGCGGCGGTGGGGTTATCGTTGGAAATGAAATTAAAGAATTGCACGAATATGGTGTAAAACGAATTTTTTCTGTAGAAGATGGCAGTAAAATGGGGCTTCAGGGAATGATCAACTTCATGATGGAGACATGTGATTTTGATCCCAATGAAATTGAACTCCCGGAAGTGGATAAAATTTTCAATAAACATCACAAGAGTATTGCCCGCTCTATTACTGCGCTTGAAAATAAAAATATTGATACCATTTCTTATAACGACTCTACGTTGCTATCCGGTGATAAAGTGTTATTTGAGAACAAAGGAGAGAAAACAATTCCATTAATTGGAATTACAGGTACCGGTGGAGCGGGTAAAAGTTCGTTGACCGATGAGATCATTCGACGGTTTTTAACTGAATTTGAAGATTTGACAGTTGGCGTGATTTCGGTGGATCCATCGAAAGTTCGAACAGGTGGAGCCCTTCTGGGAGATAGAATTCGAATGAATAGTATAGATACAGATCGTGTATTTATGCGAAGTATGGCAACCCGTGCATCCAATAAATCAATCAGTGAATCTATTCAGGGAGCGATTGCTTTATATAAAGCTGCCGGTTTTGATTTAATTATTGTGGAGACAAGCGGAATTGGTCAAAGCGGAACAGAAATTGCCGACATCACCGATATTCCGGTTTATGTAATGACTCATGAATATGGAGCCGCAACTCAGCTCGAAAAAATCAACATGCTTGATTTAGCTGATTTTGTAGTTTTAAATAAATTCGAGAAAAAAGGATCTTTAGATGCGCTTCGCGATATCCGTAAGCAAATGCAGAGAAACCGCGGCGACTGGCACATTAACCCGAAGTACATGCCGGTTTACCCAACGATTGCAGCCCAATTTAATGATGAAGGTGTACACAGGCTTTTTAAGGCTTTGGTTAATAAAATTAATGAAAGGTACACTTCAAATTGGGAAACGAAATTATATATGAATCCTGAACCGGCTGAGGATCTGCACACCCAGGCAATTATCCCGGGACGTCGTCAGCGATATTTGTCTGAAATTTCCGAAACCGTTGAAAATTATCATAAATGGGTAGACAATCAGGTAGAAGTGGCTTCAAAACTTGATCAGGTTGAAGGGACTTTGTCACAGGTTGAAAACTGGAATCCTGATGAAAAGCCCGTGATTGAGGAGAGTCTGCAGACCATGAGAAATCACTGGGTGGAACGGCTTGACCCTTTACCAAAAGGGATTCTGGATAATTGGGATGAACTTTATGGGAAATATCAAAAAGATCAGTTTGAGGTTCAGATTAGGGATAAGGTGTTCAAAAATGATCTATACAAAGAATCATTAA
>PWFZ01000372.1 GCA_003555185.1 Balneolaceae bacterium
GGGTTCGTCCGCCATCGCGCTCCAGTATTGCCGACCGTGGAACCCGTGCTATTCCGGAGTGTGAATCTACCTGAATACGCCCTTCTACCGTCATTCCCGGACGAAGCACTCGATCCGCGTTATCGGCCTCAACCACAACCTGTCCTGTTTTACTTTCTGAATCCACCCGTGGCGAAACGGCCCGGACTGTTCCTTCAATTTGTTCTCCTGATGGTGCCGTTAACTCAACCCGCATACCGCGACTCAGCCTGTTCAGCTCCGATTCGAGGACATCAAGTCGAACCCGTACGGTTTGATCATCGATAACCCGGCCCAGTTCTGTTCCTGCCTGTACGTACGATCCTTCAATGATTCGTTCCGGCACGGAAATTTCACCGGAAAACGGAGCTTTAATTTCGGTGTAGGAGTAGTCAAGCCGTGCGCGATTCAGTGCTACTTCCGCTTCGGCCAGGCCGGTGCTGATTCGCACCATTCTATCACCATTCGGATCTGACTCTCCGCCGCGGCGAACTTCTCGCTGACTTGATTCAATATTGTACGCTACCATGGCCGTTTCATACTCATTCTCCGCCTGCTGTAGCTGATACTGCCACTCTTCATCATCAAATGACAATAAGAGATCTCCGTTAGAGACCACATTTCCATCCTCCAGTTCACTGTGCCGGATAAATCCGCTGATTCGCGGACGAATCACCAGCTCCTGAACCGCCTCAACGATCCCCTGGCTCTCGATGTAAATGTGGAGGGGACGATCATCAGCCATAGAAAAAACCACCTCCGGCCGGATGTCTACATCACCGGCTTCCGGAGTTTCGGTTTCCTCATCTGCGGCGCAGGAAAAAAGTAAAGCGGATAGTAAGAACGCGTATAATATTTTTTTCATGGTTCTGGCTTATGTCGATAAAATTTAAATTCAATCTGCATTTTAAAAATTATATCAGAGCTCAACGAACACCCCTATGATTCTCCCCTTATTAGGGAAGAGTAATGACTCCCCCTTATCAAAGGGGGATTGAGGGGGATGTTCATCCGTTAGCTATAATCTGGCAATACACTTTGTTAGGTTTTTCACAGTTGTTCAATTCATCATTAAATCTAATTTTAAAAATCGCATCAGAGCTCATCAAACACCCTCTAAATCTCCCCTTATTAGGGGAGACTATTTCCTTCAAATTCTCGTATCCATCCTTCAAGTGACATCAATACATTTTCCATATCTTTTTTTACTTCTAAATCGTCAAATCTTAATACAGTCAGACCAAGTGATTCTAACCATTTTTGGCGCAACATGTCTGCTTCATAATTATCTTCTCTATGAGATTCACCATCAACCTCAATGACCAACTTCAATTTATTACAGAAAAAATCTACAATAAACTCGCCAATCGGTTTTTGTCTCAAAAAACGGTAACCCAACATTTTTCTGTCTTTGATCTCATTCCACAGTAAAATTTCTGAAAGCGTTGAATTGTTTCTCAGCTTTCTCGCCAAAGGCTTAAGTTTTGGGTTGTAATAAATTTTCATCTGTTGGCACTTTACTCCCCCTTAATAAAGGGCTCCTCTTTTATCCCGCGCTAGCGAGACTGAGGGGGATGTTCACCCGTTAGTTAATTCAGGTTCATGAGTCTCGTTTGATTTTTCCATATTTAAACTCATCATTAAATTTACATTTTAAAATCACATCAGAGCTCATATTAACACCCCTCTGTGTCTCCCCTTGTTAGGGGAGAGTTTTTTCATTTCTCACTTCTGCCTTTTCACCTTTCACTTCTCCCCCCTTCTCCACCCAGCCAAAAATTACCGGAATCACATACAAGGTTAATATTGTGCTGGTTACCATTCCGCCCATCAGCGCCAGGGCTAACGATTGACGAAATGCATATCCCTCACCGAATGGAATCAGCATGGGTACAAGGCCTAAAATCGTGGTTACACTGGTCATCACTACCGGACGAAAGCGATGCTTTCCGGCCATTTCAATGGCTTTTTTCAGGTTTCCGGTTTCACTGAGATAGCGTCGCATAAAGTCTACTTTTAGAATCGAATCGTTCACCGCAATTCCGGTCAGTATTAATATCCCCATAAAAGAGAGTGCATTTAGCCCGGTTCCAGATATAAACATGGCAATCAGTGATCCCACCCACGCAAAAGGCACGGCAAGTATAATGATGAGCGGATACTTCAGGTTTTCAAACTGTATGGAGAGAATAATATAGATCAGCAAAATACTGAGTGCCAGCAGTTTGCCCATGTCGGACATGAGCTGCTGAACCATCAAGGCATTACCGGCGACCTGGACTTCCGTGCCCGTTTCGCGCATAAATTCCTGAACGGTTTCCATGGTTTTTCCGCGATTCCACCACCAGTCACCCAAATCCCAGTCGGCTATGTAGCTTAACACGGGGGTTTGATCAACCCGCTCGAGCTGTTCCGGCTCCCTTTGGTTGATGATATTTGCCAGGTACGTAAGTGGTACTTCACGGTTACTCAACCGAAGTGAAATTTCATCGGGCTGATAAATTCTGGTTTGATCCCCCACCAGCCGGATACCAATTCGTTCATCCTCACGATTCCAGTCGGTAACAAAACTACCGCGGGTGATCGACTCCAGATAGCCAATAACATCCCGTTCCGAAATGCCCAGCTGCATCATGCGGTCAGACCGAAACTGTAAATTCCAGGTATCTACCTCCTGCTCGTACTGCTTTCGGAACGATACCGGCACTCCGTTATCATTCATTTTCTTTTCAAATTCGGCAGAATAGGCTTCACTCTGTGCCCGGTTCATCCCAACCATTCGGAAAAGTACCGGTGGCTGATCAGCGCCAATTAATGCGCTCCAGCTCTGTGTGTCGGCTACGGGTTCAACCACCCATCCGGGGAAGCTGGATTCAAAATCCCTCATCAGTTCGGACGTTTTTTGGGCCTCATCATACCCGCTAACGGGAACAGAAACTCTGAATTTATTGAGCCCTTCTCTGGATAAATTGGCAAGGTTGGTTTGATCGGTAAACCCGCCCTCCATTTGAATTTTACCTAATCCCAAACCGGCCGTTCGCAGCCGGCTGTACAGTGCATCTGCCGCCTGCATGGTTGACTGCATTGCGGTATTCCCCGGGAGCTGAACGGTGTAGGTGACCAGTGACGGCTCATCATCAGGAAGCATTGTTTTAGGCACCATCACAAATGAATAGATGGAAATGGCTACTAATAGTAATACGGAAACCATCAACAATAGCGGCTTTTTTAACGTACGCTGAAGGCTCGATTCGTAGATTTCCAGCATCCGGTCAAAAAATTGACGGGTGTTCAGCTGACCACTTTTTTCACCTTTCTCCTCTGCTTTTTTAATTCGTCGCTCATGAATCTGTACGACCAGAACGGGCAAAATAATCAGCGCAACAAATAGCGAAGCCAGCAAACTGATGGAGAGCGTATAGGCCTGATCCTGAAAAAATGCCCCTTCGAATCCACCTAAAAAGATTAATGGGAGAAATACCGAAATGGTTGTGAAGGTGGATGCCGTTACGGCAAGGGCGATCTCTTTTGTCCCCACAGCCGCTGCCCGTTTTACCGATGGAGACGCGGGCATGTGGCGGTTGATATTCTCCAGTACTACAATAGCGTTATCGAGCAGAAGCCCGATGCCGAGGGTGAGTCCACTGAGTGAAACGATATTGAGTTGGATACCCGATCCGTACATCGCAAAGAACGTGAGGAAAATGGACACCGGAATCGCCACGCCGATGGTAAACGGGGTTCGGATATCATTCAGGAAGAAAAAGAGTACGAAGAATGCCAATATTCCGCCAATGAGCAGGGTTTGAAGGAGGTTATTAATGGCGTTGCGAATAAATGTCGCGTCCTCACGAAGTACCTCAATAGCAATATTGGGATGCAGCTCGCGCATCTCTTCAATCAGCGGAAGCAGTGTATCGAACACCTCTACGGTATTGCTGCCGAACTCCTTTTTCACCAGCATATTCAGAACCTGTTCGCCCTGAACGGAGGCAAACGACCGCGGATCGGTCTCCTCTAAGTGAACCGTGGCCACATCACCCAGCAGGAGGACCCTGCCCTGGCCCAATCGTTTTAGCGGAACATTTTCAAGGTCTTCCAGATCCTGAATTCGGCTCTGTATTTTCATGGAGTAGCGATACCAGCCATCCCGAATTTCACCGCTCCTCGTAAAATGGTTAGCGTTCTGCACAAGAGACTGAACCTCGCTCAGGGTAAGCCCGTAGCGATCGATCTCCCTTGGCAGATAACGAATCTTAA
>PWFZ01000380.1 GCA_003555185.1 Balneolaceae bacterium
CACCGGGGCTTACGGCGGGACCATCAGCAGGAACAATTCCCCAAGTGGTGGCTGATTGATAGAGCAGATGTAACCGATCCTGACTTACTGTTGCAGTGGATACATCACCCAAAAATTCTATGGATTCTCTTTCTTCCAGACTGTAACGGTGCAGAATTGTGGGCATATTTTCACGTGACTCTGCATAGAAAATATGGCCTTCGGGACCGGCAACGGTAAAGGTGTAGTTTCGCTCCGGTACATTAACAGCAAGTGTTCGCTGCTCAATACCATCTATATCTATACGAACAGTCACCTCTTCTTCAGCTTCTTCATTACTTTCCGGCTCACCATTAGGCTCCGGTTCATCACTGCTTTGTGGCACAAAAGGGGATAGTTCATCATCTGCTAAAACAATCAAATATAAACCACGGGTAACAGGTTTATTGTAGCTGCTCATATCCAGCCAGCCTGTATTCAACCCGAAATCGGTGCTTGCCAAAAAGTAGAGATATTTAC
Organism: Balneolaceae bacterium; assembly: GCA_003555185.1. Taxonomy (GTDB): domain Bacteria; phylum Bacteroidota; class Rhodothermia; order Balneolales; family Balneolaceae; genus SW132. The sequence continues at coordinate 499 of PWFZ01000380.1, forward strand.
CGTTTTCGTCCCACTGCGGATCAATTGCATCAGCCAGTCCGTCAGTTATTTGATGATTCTCATCGGTAGATACGTTGTGTACAAATATTGCCTTGAAGTGATTATCCAGCAAACGGGCGTAGGTGATCCAGTTGCTGTCCGGCGACCACACAGGATTCATAGATCGGTTAGGGTGGGCGAATCGATCGGTATCAACAAGGGTCAGATCTCCGTTCGATAAATCGATGTACCACAGATTATAATCTGTATCTGTAAACGCGATATAATCCCCGTCGGGTGACCATTCCGGTTTGAAATAGAATTTCTCATTGGGGATTTCATACACTCGTGGCTCCTTCATACCGTACTGATCCCGAATCATCAATTGATACTCTCCCGATTCATCTGAAAAATATGCCACTTGTTGACCGTCGGGAGACCATACCGGAGACCTTTCTGAGGCGGGCGATGTATTGGTAAGATTTCTCCAGTTGCCATGCTCTTTCGGTACGGTGATAATTTCACCGCGGTGCTCAAAAACAGCCCTTTGACCGGTGGGGGACAGTCGTGCATTCATTAATTGTGTGGCGGGTACATCTGTAAATCGGGTTCGTGCCCAGTTTAAATCTCCCCGCGCATGAATTTCCAGCTGTGTGGATTCTTCTGTATTCGGATCCAGTTGATGAAGGTACCCTCCTTGTTCATAGACAAGAAGATCATTGGCGGCAGCTAAGTTCTTTGCATCAAAATCACTATGGAAGGTAAGCTGCTTTTCTTCCTCTGTATCAAGATTGTACGACCATACGTTGTTGGCGTAGTCCCGCTCTGAGAGATAATAAACGGTATTGTCTATCCAGACCGGAGAGGTGTGGCGCTCGTCGTCTGTACGTGGTGTTTGTACAAAATCATAGGTTTCCATATCAAAAATCCAGATCGGCTGGGCTTGTCCTCCACGGTAGTTCCGCCACTCAGGATCCCAGAATCTATAGGGTTGATACGCCATCTTTGATCCATCAGGAGAGATAGAGCCTGCATGACCAAATGGAACGGATAATGCTTCAGGAGTTCCGCCATCTGTTAAAACCGTAAAAAATTTGGTGTTTGCTGTAGGATACCCCTCACGGCCTGATGTAAAAATGATACTACTGCCATCGGGTGTCCAGTCCTGAACCATATCTGCTCCGGGATGCCACGTAAGGCGTTCAGGTTCTCCTCCTATTATAGGAACAACATAAACATCCGTATTTCCATCATACTGTCCGGAAAACGCGACATAGTTTCCATCAGGTGAAATTCGGGGGTTCGATTCAGAGCCTTCGGCGGTAGTTAAACGATTTGCATCTCCGCCATCACGATCAACAACCCAAAGGTCGTTGGCGTGTACAAACACTATATGGGTATCACTTACGGATGGATCACGCAATAGCATAGTTCCCTGGGCAAATACCGGTGCCGATGCCCAAAGTGTTATTAGAATCAATAGTAAAAGTTTTTTCATAACAGACTGTTTAAGTTGATGAATTAGGAAATCTGTGTAACGTTTATAAAGATAGAAAAAAATTTGTCAGGTAGGCATAGGAAGTACATAGAGAAGAAATTTGAATGTATTTTATATCTATACCCTTTTAAAGATGTAAATTTTACAACTTATGCCAATTCATCAGCATTAGGTTATTATTTTACAAGTTCAAAATGAATATGGGAGTTAGGTATTAGAAATTGATTATAATTGTTTGACGATATTAATAAGCACAAAACTATTTTACAGAGAATGGATGAATAATAAATCAGAGTCACCTCAGAAGCCGTTTTATAAACGTCCGGTACCGATAATAGCAATAGTTCTATTCATTGCACTCATTGCGGGTACACTATATTTAATCGATAATGCAGAATCGATGATTGAGGATCGGATTCTGACAGAGTTAAACAAAGAGTTCTCACCTGACTCGGAATGGGAAATCGACCGTGTTGATCTTCGTTTATTTCCACTGGGGCTGACTCTTCATGATATAAGGCTCATTCATAACACCCCTTTTCAGGAACAGCAGTTTGAAAAACCGACGGATGCATTACGTGATTTCTGGGCTGAAAGTATAGAAATCTCCGGTGTTAATTTAAGAATGCTGCTTTCTGATGATGATGAATATAAACTGAGCAAAATACACATTAATTCTCCTGAGATAGGTGTGCTTTTCAGGCCGGGCGTAGAAATTGAAACGGATGATTCAGAGGGTAGAGACGAGGAATTCAACCTGGATGAATTTGAAATCAGGAATGCAATGATTAACGTCTACGAATACCGGGCTGACGAAAACCCAACCACAGAAGTAAAGGGATTGAACCTTGCATTCATGGATATAACCTATTCAGAAACTGTGAATTCTATCGATGACCTGGTAGGGTATTATGCACTGCAATTGGAATCCTTCAGTCACAAACTTCAGGATGATAGCTATTCTCTGGAGCTGGAAAATATAGAGTTCGATAATGCGAATAACGATCTGAAGATCAGGTCGGGGAAACTTCGCCCACTGTTAACACTTCAGGAATTATCGGAAAAGGTTGGAGAAGAGGTGGACCATTTTGATGTGGTGAGTGGACCCATTACAATTTTTGATATTGATCCTGAAAAATTTAGAGGGCAAAATACGCTGAAAGCCGGCTCTGTAGAAATTGACGGTTTAAGAATGTACATCTCAAGAGATAAAAATTTCCCGGAAAAAGAGCGTACCGAAAGTACTTTGCCAAATGTAGCATTTCGTAATCTTGAATATGCTGTTGAAATAGACAGCGTTATATGGAAAAACGGATTGATCAGTTATGAAGAAATTGAGGAAGGTCAGGAGGAGGGTGGTCGTGTGTTTTTTAAAGATATAGACATCAAAATTATGGAGCTCCAAAACCGGAATCTGGATCAACCCATTAATGTTGATGCCAGTACCAAATTTATGGACGAATCCATGCTGAATGTTGATTTCATGTTTACTCTTGATGAAGATGGCAGGCATACCGTAAAAGGAGAGCTGGCTTCGATAGATTTAACCACAATAAATCAAGTTCTTGAACCCTTGGCTTTTATTAGAATTAGTGATGGTAAAGCCCATGGTTTGACATTTGAATTTGAGGCCAATGATTCCTTAGCCATCGGAGAAATGATTCTTATTTACGAAGATTTGAATATTGATAAATTGAATAGCGAAACTCTTGAGCAATCATTCACTTCACGAATTGCTTCTTTTGTAGCAAATCTTGCAGTTATAGAATCCTCAAACACAGAGGATGACCCCCGGGTTGGAAAGATAGAATTTGAAAGAGAGAAAGAGCGATCGATGTTCAGCTATTGGTGGAAAACAAAGCGGAGTGGGTTGAAATCCAGTGCAGGGATGTAGAATAGTATAGAGACCTAAATCAGCTTTAATAATTTAGGTTTTTCTTTCTGACTCACCCTATGTCCCTCTCTATCTAATAGAGAGGGATTAAATGTCTGTATTATTTAAGCTGATTTATATGTTGAGTCACTTTTAGGCAGCCTCAGGTCTGATGAGATCATGCACTAACCACCCTTAATTTTATCGTATGCCAAATAAGTCCAATGACAATAACCCCCAGGCCCAGCCCCCAGATGGCGGGATCTATCCAAAAGGCTAAGAAAAGACATCCAAAAAGTCCCCCAACAGGAATCCACTTTGGATAGAGGCGATCTTGTTCAGGTAACATCAATGCAGAGAGATTAGTGATTGAATAGTAGATAAGTACCGTAAATGCACTGAAAGACCACGTAAAAACCACATCAC
>PWFZ01000410.1 GCA_003555185.1 Balneolaceae bacterium
CGCCAAACAAGCGGATATGATTTTTCACTTCAGCGCCGGCACCCCAGCGGGTAACGGTATCCCGGGTTCCGTCGTCAAGCCGGGCATTTCTGACCACACCCGCATCAGAAAACAGTGACAGCGTTGTGGGCCCTAAATTTAACACACCAAGGATGGTCGTTTGCAGCGAGGGAATAAACGGTATTCGATATTCCAGGCTGCCGAATGCAACCTGCGATCCGGTGATAAATGACCGGTAGCCACGAACCCGGTCGGCATCACCCAGAAAATTGTGTGGTGCTTCTCCGGGAAGGTTCAGCGATATATTATCATATCGTGAAAAGCCGATAAAATCCTGAGGAAATGGCTTGCCCCACTGCGACTGCACCCTGATCTGGGCAAATATTCGATGAAGTCCGATTGCCGGTAAAACGGTGTAGGTGTTTAATTCTGCCGTCAGAAATCTCACATCCGATGCGAGGATTTTATCCGCCCCTCTAACCGCCACCCGAATCCCGCGGCCATCCAGGGGATGAATTACGTTATTTCTCCACGGACGCTGTTTTTTAACCTGCCATCCGATCTGAAGGTCTGTCTGCCGTCCCGTTTCCGGTGCGGGAACCCGCGGAGAGTCATCAAACCGTCCGGCTGCAATTGGATCACGCAGTACGTGACGAAGCTGTGCATCAATACTGCCGGATTGATAAGGAGCCTCAAATCGGTCCAGTGGCCAGCGGGCGTAAACCTCTCCACCGGTCAGCTCTTCAAACAGGAACTCATCATCATAAAAACGGCCGTTTCCGGGGATTTTATACAGGGAAAACCGAAGCCACGGATAAAACTGATTATTCAAATAGTTGATCGACCCAAACGAACCCTCCGCCGGATTCGCAAACGACACCCAACCCAGCGCAGAAATGGCATGTTTACCCAGCGGTTCCACCCAGTTAGTGGTAGCAAACAATCCCCAGTTATCACGATCGGCATAATAGGGAAGCGCAAGGGATGCTGCGTGGGTGATATTCCTAAAAGACGAATATCGATACCGATCCATTATCAGGGTTTCATCGGGTTCGATGATGGACGGAATTTCATTCGGCGGGGTTTTCTCCGTCCAGCTTGTGTAGGCTTCAGGAATGGAGTATTCGGGTTGATAAACTTCACGCTCAGGAGATGCCCAGTATGCGCCATCTCTGCGCTTTGTTTCACTGGCCTGAATAAGAATTCGCTCGCCATCCAGCGTGTCTGTTTCGGCCATCCAGCCGTGTACTTCTCCTCCTGTAAACAGGTTGGTTACTCGTCTTGAATACTCATTTTCAAAATCATAGATGAACACATTTGGGATATCATCACGCAGAGACGTGTAGGCAATTTGATTGCCATCAGGACTCAAAACAGCCTTTCGGTTATCCAGATCTCCCTCATCCAAAATTGATTCTGATAAGGTTTCCCGGTCGCGCAGAACTAAATTCCGGCTGCCATCCTCATCAAACCGATGATAGAGCCAGCTGTCTTTATTCTCAATCCACAGGGGCCAAAGCAGCTGAATATCTCCCACATAAGCAGTAATCCGCTCTTCCTCACCGGATTCTACATTCATTACAAACAGGTTTCCTGTTCCGTCTTCATTTACGATATAACTGATTTCTGATTCACCGGGACCCTCAACCGGAAACCGGGCTCTCCTGCCGGTGGTCAGCCGCTCTTCCTTTCCCGAGCCGATATCGTACGAAAAAATATCGTTGACGATGGAGGAGTGTTCACCTCGTGCTTTTCGGGAATAGTAGATCTGTTTACCATCGGCGCTCCAGCTCACATCAAAATTGATCCCTCCTTCTGCGGCAAAACGGGTTTTGCGGGTCGAATCATTCTGAACGATAAACAATCTGCGAACCGGCCGAGCCATCGATCCCAGCGATAACACAGCAATCAGAGAGTCATCAGGACTTACGGCCATGTCGTAGTAAAACTGGCCCGGAAGAGAAACAAGGTCAGCATTCAGAGAATCAACCCGCTCCATATTTGCCGCCATGGAGTTGTAATACACATTCATATGTTTGCGCCAGTCTTCGTAAAAGGCGTTAACTCCGCCATCTACTGTTTTATCAAAGGCATCGTAAAAATCGTGGCGGTCAAATATGCCCAATACAGACTTTCGGAGCTTCATCATTTCCACAAGGGTGCTGTCGCCATATTTTTCGGTAAAATAGCGAAGCTGGGAATTTCCCACGGCGTACATCAACCGGGCGTTTTCAATCGACTGACCATCGTCAAATCCCGGCCGGCTATCAAAAATGGCTTTCCGCAACCACCGATCTCCCCTCTGCGAATCCCATGTTTCAGTTTGATATTGCCCCATCCCTTCGGCCCAGCTTCTGGTAAACGGTTCACCCAGCGCAAACTGCAGCAGCCCCATGCTTCCCCATGTCGCCTTAAAGTGAAAAATATGTGCCAGCTCGTGCGCAACTACTTTTCGAAGCCACTTCTCTTTGCCTGTCCAGATCTCACTGTAATCGTTTGTATTCACCCAAATGTTGGTGTAGCCTTTGCCAATCGGGGAAGCAAACCCGTTGTTAATTTCGTCCTCATCAGACAGATAGATCCTTATTTTATCGCGGAACTCAACGCCCATATTTTTTGAAAGCGCTTGATACGTCTCCTCCGCAATGGCCGCTGCCTCCAATTCAATTCCTAAAATACGATCGGGGTACATAATCAAGAAATTCTCTGTTTCAGCCACCTGCCAGTTCAGCTCAGGATGATTGCGTCCACTCGCCGAGTTGAAACCCTGCGCAATCAGGTCTGCAGATATAAAAAGGAAAAAGAAAAGCAGTAGTATTTTTTTCATAAATCATTGTTGATGAACAGTCTTAACGGGAATAATTTCATCAATCCTACGCATACATGAAACTATAGTTCACAATTTGGTACATTTGGTCAGCTCTGCTGGTGCTTTTTTTCCGCCCAATCGAACTATTATCAGTATTTACGCTATACAGCCCATTAAATTTAACTTTTATTCGCTCTTATCATGATTCTTGAACCGGAAATTTTACAGACCTACAGAATTGAATTCGAGAAACTTCTTCATGAAGGAAATATTGAAGAGGCTGTATTAGCTGCTCAAAATATTTCACCGGGACGAATTGCTCAAATTCTTACCCATGAACTGGATGAATTGATCATTCCGTTTCTGGAAAAGGCGGATCAAAAACAAGCGGGTGCTATTCTTGCTCACTTTCCGGTAGCAATGGCGGTTGAAGTTTTAGAGCAAATGAATCCTAAAACCGGTGCCACTCTTCTTGATGACATCCCTATTGACCATGCGGCTGATATTATGCAGGAGATGGATCCGGAAGAAGCATCCGAACTCTTGTCGATGATCAATCCCGGGCTGGAATCGATGATTAGGGATTTGATGAGGTACGAAGCAGGAACGGTTGGTTCGGTTATGAACTCTCATTTTACGGCCGTTAAGAAGGGGTCAACTATTGGGGAGACGATGAGCGCTATTAAAGACGCTCCCATTCAGATCGAGAATAAGAGCTATGTGTTTATAGTAAACAAAAGTGGAAAGCCGGAAGGTGTGGTTTCGATGAAAGATTTGATTCGAACCGACCCTGCAAAAGTGATCGATACGGTGATGACCCCAAATGTTATTGCCGTTTATACTGATGACGATGCTCTTGAAGCTGCCCAACTTATTCGTAACCGACGATTTCAGATGCTGCCAGTACTAAATGATGACGATAGGATTGTTGGCGTTCTATTACTGGATGACGCTATTGATATACTGTCTGAAAATATGGCTGATATGTTTATGCACATGGGTGCTGCATCTGCTGATGAATCTTTCTACACACCACCACTTTCATCCGTAAAAAAACGCCTTCCATGGATGGCCGGCAACGTATTTTTGAACCTGGGTGCCGTGGCCGTAATTGCCTCCTTCGAATCAACCATTGAAGCGGTTGCTGCACTGGCCATTTTCCTTCCCATGATTACCGATATGGGTGGAAATGTGGGAATTCAGGCGCTTTCGGTCTCCATTCGAAGTATTGCTCTGGGTGAGGTTCGACTCAGCGAATACTGGCGCGCTGCCCGAAAAGAAATCATTGTTGGCTTGATAAACGGACTGGCACTCGGTGCACTTTTCGCAGGAATCGCTTGGTTCATTCAGGCAAATATGACGCTCGGACTAGTCGCCGGAGCGGCACTTGCCATCAACGTACTGGTTGCAGGGATTGTGGGTGGAACGCTGCCATTCCTCATTAGA
>PWFZ01000047.1 GCA_003555185.1 Balneolaceae bacterium
AAGAATAGCTTTGCAAAAGTTTGTCCGTCGTCTCAAAAATCCCACTACTAATACGGTACTCCAAAATGTGGTGAATGGAATAGAAGTGATGTCTGCTTTTTTCCGCATTCATCATCCCGGTCAGGCTGACCGGGGTACCTTGTACGTCGGACAGCTTGTCCGACATATTTTAGCCCTGCAAAACTTTGTGTGTCTTCTGAAAAAAACCTCTGCAAATACTGTACTCCTAAATGTGGCGAATGGAATACAAGTAATATCTGCTTTTTACTGGATTCATCGTCCCGGTCAGGCTGACCGGGGTACTGCCTTATCTGCCCAACAACATATCCTTAAATGGCTCTCTCACGTCATCACTTGCATCCCGGAAATAGAGAAAAGGCAGGTGACGATCGGTGTCGGTGGTGTCAACTTCCACGCCCCAAAGCGGAACCATGGTTGTGGGGAGCATTGAATAACGGGCATCGCCAATGATTTCCGGTTTTTCGGGGTGACGAACCAAAAAGTTTTCTGACAGCCGTTTAAATCGTTTTAAATCATTGTACAGTGTAGTCCCCTCGTACTCCGAAAAATCTCTCTCCACCAGTACCCGTGGTTTCGATTCTCCTTCATAGATAGTAATTCCGGAGAAAATTCCCGTTCGAATGGCGTCGGTATAAATCCGATCATCATAAATATAGCTGGCTCTCCACAATCGCTGATTTCCAATCGTAGGTTTTACCACAATCTCTTCGATTTGATGGCCTCTTTGCTGGGCTAATTCCTTAGCTGCACTTTTGCCACGCTCTTGTTGAATCCAGCCGAAGGAGAGGAAAAAGATCAGCCAAATCCATGCTGCCCAAACCATCGGTTTTCTCCGTTTCCAAATCGATAAACCAACAAAAAGCGCAAGCCCAAGAGTGACAATAGGGTCTACAACAGAAATAACATTCCAGGCAAAACGCGTTTCTAAAAATGGCCACAAAAGCTGGGTTCCGTAGCTGGTAAAAGCGTCCAGAAGCCCGGAGGTTGCGTAGGCAAGTAAACTGTAGATATAGAGTTCTTTTACTGACAGATATTTTCGCATAAAAAACCACAGAAGTCCTGTGGCAATGAGCGCACCAACGGGAATAAATACGAGCGAATGAGTAAACTGACGATGCAGCTCAATGTTGAACAGTGGGTTGGATGGAATGTCGATAAAGATATCCAGGTCTGCTAACATGGCCGCTACAAATCCGGTAAAAGCTGCCGGACGTAATTTATCTTTATCTGCTGCGGATTGCGATGCTGCTGCGCCAACAAGCCCGTGGGTAAATGGGTCCATTATGGTTTACTTCAAAATTCGTTTATGGGCTTTAAGGTGGTTCATATTTTTCTTTTTATACCACCCCCGAGAGGCTGTCCAAAAAGGTTTATTCTTTTGAATTCAGCTTAAATAATTTAGGTCTTTTCTTTCTGACTCACCCTATATCCCTCTCTATTTAATAGAGAAGGATTTAACGTCTAAATTATTTAAGCTTATTTGTGTGTTAAAGTCACTTTTTGGACAACCTCAGATTTCTTCAAGAATTACTTAGTCACTGAAAAATTATAGTCATCAATATTTTTTAAAGGGGATTTCGAGTTGTTCACCGAATATTCCTCCTTCTGTAAGGTTGAGGGATGATACGGAAATTCCAAGCAATCTGACTTCTCTTTCGCCGGCCTCTGTTTCGAGCAATAATGTTTTAGCAACGGATGATAACTCCTCTTTACTATTCGTATACTGAAAAAGCGTCTGGCTGCGGGTAACGGTATCAAAATTTTTATAGCGAACTTTCAGAGTGATGGTTTTTCCGGCAGCATCTAGTTTTTTCATGGAAATACTTACTTTTTCTGCCAGCTCATCCAGAAAATTTTCAATCCATTCCAGGTCTGATACATCCTCAGAAAACGTCCGTTCTTTTCCTATTGATTTTCGAATTCGATCGGGTTTTACCAGGCGGTTGTCAATTCCACGTGCAATTCGGTAATAGTGGTGACCCGATTTACCAAATTGTTTCACCAGTTCTACCTCGTCCCAGGTTTTTAAATCTTTGCCGGTATGTATGCCCAATCGCTCCATTTTCTCTTGCGTTGCTTTTCCAACGCCATGAAATTTTCCAATACCCAACTCCTCAATAAACGCTTCAGCTTTATCCGGTGATATTAAATAAATGCCATCGGGTTTGTCCATGTCGGACGCAATTTTTGCCAAAAATTTATTCTCTGAAATTCCAGCTGAAGCAGTGAGTCCGGTTTCTTCTTTGATCCGTTTTTTTATCTCACGTGCTATAAGCGTTGCCGATGGAGTTCCTTTATGGTTTTCTGTTACGTCCAGGTAAGCTTCATCAAGTGAAAGGGGTTCAACCAGGTCGGTATAATCTAAAAATATCGCTCTGATTTTTTGGGACGCTTCTTTGTAAACATCAAATCGAGGCTTTACAAAAATAGCTGAGGGGCACAATCGCACAGCCCTTGATGCAGGCATTGCCGAGTGAATTCCAAACTTCCGCGCCTCGTAACTTGCCGCCGCTATCACACCTCTTCCTTGTGGAGAACCGCCTACCACCAGTGGTTTACCGCGATATTCAGGAAAGTCTCGCTGCTCAACGGAAGCGTAAAATGCATCCATATCGATGTGAATGACTTTTCTTTGAGGTGAATGTTTTTGTGCCATGGAATTATTCAGATGATATAGAGCAAAAAAAAATGAAATTACCTATATTGTGTTGAAATTAATCAAACACAAAGTAACAAGTTGTAAGGATGGAAGAACTAAATTTGGTAACAATTTACTGGCTTATTTCAATCGGTTTACTGGTTGGTATGATCGTAGATCTCATAATGATTAAGAGAGGCGTAGGGTTGGTACAAAATGTTATTGGCGGTGCGATTGGGTCTGTAATTATTGGTGTTTCTATGATAGTACTGAATGTATATGGCCCCCTTATATATGCTGCGATTGGGTCTATCACATTTCTGTTTTTGATAAATGTATTTAGCTTTGATCTGGAGCACAGTGAAGATATTAAAGCCGGTTAATTTTTAATTCGATAGCTACTCAGAAAAATAACAAAGAGCTCCCCCATCAACAGGGTTTGGTACTATGGATTATCCCAAACCCTGAGGTGAAATTTGTGTTACAAGATGAAATAGACAGGCTTAGCAAACTCCATCAAGCCACATCATTTCTACCTCACATTACGGCTGCACGGTTACCGGTGAAAACCCCGGATGAAATCGTAAAAGCACTTGACGAAATTACTGAACGTGTTAACAATCATACTATTTCATTCGGTAACATTGAGTTGGGCTCAAAGCCATATCAAAAAATGGTTGTTGATTTGAACTACACACGCTTTTTCAGTGAGCTGAGCGAAGCTGTAGATTCGGCATTTCAAGAACCTTGCAGTAAAAATGAATTTCATTGCAGTTTAATGTACGGTTACACACCCGACAATCTTTTGGAAAACGAGAAGATCAAAATCTCTGAGAGATTGCCGGAAGGCTGTATTGCTTATGAGCTTGCGGTTGTACGATTAAATGGCGGACCTGATGAATGGAGGATTCTCCATCAAAAAAAAATGATGTAATGAAGCATAAATCATTTGGAAGTTGGGTTAGTTTTATAAACCTTCCTTAAAAAATACTACCATAACTTAATTAACAAAGAGACATGTCTGAATACAAGTTTTTCCAACAGGTAAATAACGCATTTGACAAAGCAGGAGCCTTCACTGGATTTGACAAGGGGCTTTTGAGTCAGATGAAAATTTGTAATGACGTTCTGCACATAACGTTTCCTATTGAAAGGGATAACGGAAAGATTGAGGTAATTGAGGCGTGGAGAGTTGAACACAGTCATCATAAACTGCCGACCAAAGGTGGTATTCGTTACAGTATGATGGTAAATGAGGATGAAACGATGGCCCTGGCTGCACTGATGACCTATAAGTGCGCTGTGGTTGATGTCCCTTTTGGAGGAGCTAAAGGCGGAATTAAAATTGATAAATCTAAATTTTCCGATTCAGAACTCGAGAGAATTACCCGTCGTTATACATTTGAGTTGATGAAGAAAAATTTCATTGGCCCCGGTATTGATGTTCCTGCACCTGATTATGGAACCGGCGCCAGAGAGATGGGATGGATATTGGATACGTTTCGACAAATGAGCACCGATATTAATGCGGAAGGATGTGTGACCGGTAAACCGATTGCCATGG
>PWFZ01000233.1 GCA_003555185.1 Balneolaceae bacterium
CACGCAATGGCGTGGCATCTCCTGCCTTGTTTAGAGACATGAGATCTCGCTGACGCGTTCAAAAAATGAGCGCCCCGAAAGCGAGTTCGGGTCTGGAAAAACACCAGCTTCGCGCCTGTCTGCCGACAAGGCAGATTCAAATGATGAGCGTCCCGAAGGATTTCGGGACGGGATGACACCCTTTTTGGACAGCCTCATCTCTTTATACAATGGAGATTCCGGATCAGTTCCGGAATGACTCTTATTTATTAATATATAACCCCGAAAACCCATGCCAATAAAACGAGTATTAATTACCGACGATGCGAAAGAGATTATGGATCAACTGCGGGAAAAGCATGGCGAGCTGATGTTTCATCAAAGCGGAGGGTGCTGTGACGGATCATCCCCAATGTGTTATAAAGCCGGCCAGTTTCGAATTGGGAAAAGTGATGTAAAGCTTGGGGAGGTGTATGGAGCACCATTTTACATGGCAAAAGACCAATTTAAGTACTGGCAAAATATGCAGCTCACCTTAGATGTGAAAGAGGGCAGAGGATCAAGTTTTTCCATCGAAATCCCGATGGGAGTTAGGTTTCTAATCAAATCAAAAATGTTTACTGATGAGCAGCTTAAAGATTTAGAGCCTACCGAATAATCTATTTTAAATTGCTGTTATTTGTTCTGTTTTAGTAAGTTAAGAGTTCTAAAAAAAAATAGAAACAGAACTGTACTCCTTTTGAAAATCTTCCCGTCATTTATAATCGTGTTTCTTCTCTTTCTGATCGCCTGCGGTACAGATGATTCAGTATTTCTAAACAAGGTAATTGTCATTGATCCCGGTCACGGCGGTACCGCTGAAGTAGATACATTTCGAGTTGGACCAAAGGGTGAACGGGAAGAGTGGATTAATTTACGGGTAGCACTGGAGTTGGAAAAATTATTATCAGAGCAGGGAGCTAATGTAGTAATGACCCGGGTTGATGATACACAAATAGATTTGGCAGATCGTGCAGAGCTTGCCCTCGAAAATGATGCTGACCTTTTTTTATCCATTCATCATAATGCGACAGCCGATCCCGGGGTGAATTTTCCCATAGTATATTATCACGGAAATGCCAGCGAAAATGAAGCGGGTGTGGCGTTGGCAAAAATAATAGCGGAGCAAATTAAAGCGGATCTGTTTGATGAAGATACTCCTTCAGTGATTGCATCAGATCACACTATTTTCCCTAATTCAGGAACAGGGGTTTTGAGACGATCCTATGGAATACCGGGAGTAATTGCTGAGTTATCATTTTTCACTAATCCGGAAGAGGAGGTGAGACTCAGAAATGAAAAGTATAACCGTTTACAGGCTGAATCGTTGTTAAAAGCACTGTCTGAATTTTTTGAAGAGGATACCCATACTATTTACGAAAAGCACAGTAAGATAGAACTCCCGCCTTTTGCTGTTTATCAGGAAGGTGAGCGTATGTCTCCCGAAGCAATGAATTGGAGGGAATATTATGAGCAGGCAAGGGGGATATATGACGGAAATAATATTCAGAATTTTGAACGGGCTTATGAATTGGCAACATTAAGTGTGCGTTCGTTCCCGGATTCACCCGTGGCAAGAGAAGCACACTTGCTTCGTGCCAAAATTCTGGATGATATGGGTAGGTCAGATGAAGCTGTCAAAGAACGCAGGCGAGCAAATCAATTTTATGTAGAGTAGGGCAATTACTGAGACTGTTCTGCTCTTATTTGATATGATTTTGTCCACTCATCATAGTGGATATTCAAAAGATTAGGCCGGCAGCACACCTGGCAATCTTCGATATAGGAATAGCTGTTGCCCTGCGATGGATCAACAAATGTAGTGTTTATTTCACCGCAATAGGAGCAGCTGTATTCTGCGTCTTTAATTTCTGATTCTCTCATAAGTTGTTCCGGTTTAGAATGCTCTTATTTGATAGATTATTCGGGGCACAAGAGGATTCCTGCGCCATCTTGTGCGGGGGGGATAACGGGAATTTTTTGCACCATTTAATACAGTGAAGTGATGGGGCACAAGAGGATTCTTGCGCCATCTTGTGCGGAGTTTATTTTCGATGGTTTTCCAAAGCCTTTACAACCTCTTTAGGCGGACGAATCGGTCGTCCGTTACTCATAAATACAGCAGTTACTTTTCCTTTAAGCAATAGTTCATCATCAGATTGACGATAGATATCCTGGACAAAAACGAAACGGACATTTCCGTCCTGCTCCGCACGGATACGAACCACAAACGCTTCATCACCGGTTAGTGGTCGTTTGTATTCCAGTTCAATTTTATGAACTACGGCATCTGTTCCATTCTCATGAAGGTCATTAAAATTCAGACCAATGCTTTTTAGAAATTCATGGCGGGCATGTTCAAGGTAGTTTTGATAGACGGAATTATTTACCAATCCCTGCGTATCTAACTCGTAATCCCGAACGGTAAGGGGGAGTTCAAAATCGTACTTATCCATGTGATGTTTTGATGAAGTCAGCTTTTCTGTTAAGTCCTTAAATGTACTATAGATTATTAAGAAGTTGAAAGTACAATTCGATCAGACTTCATCAAAAAGGACTGATTTTTTTAGGAGAGGGAGTATCGAGTGGGAATGGATGGATAGCTACGGTAAAAAAAATCTAAAAGATCTGAATTAGACAAATATCAATGGAAAGTCTCCCCTAACAAGGGGCTCATTTTTTGAACACGAAGCGTAAGCGAAGTGAAATTTAGAGGGGTGTCTATCGAATTTATCCATATTTGTTGAACATCCCCCTCAATCCCCCTTTTTTAAGGGGGACTTATGCGTTCATCATTATAAAATCAAACTCAGGTTACAGCATAGCTTCGGCTTCTGCAGCAAGTGCCATCACTGCACTTGTGTAAAGCTCACTGGGGTTGTACCTGAATACGGCACGGTCTACACTTCCGGTTATATTTTTGAAATAGGCTAGGTAGTTGCCAACCGACATTATGTTGTTGTCCATGTCAAAAATATCATCACCTACGAACCATTTGTTGAGTGAATAGGGTATGAATTGGGCAAATGTCATTGCACCTGCATAACTTGATTTCAAATCATAAACATCAATATTATTGCGCTCCACAAAAAGGATTAACTCTTTCAATTGGGCTTTTGCAAAATCTGCACGATAATCTACGGCATACATGGAAGCGTATGCATTAAAGGGGTTGTGACTCCCGATATTTCTGCCGTAATCAGATTCAATTCCAATAATTGCCGCAATCACATATCGCGGAATTCCATACTCATCTTCTGCTTTTTCAAGCTGGGCTTTATTTTTTTCAATAAACCCCGATATTTTGCTTTTTTTGTCTGCAAAACCAAGCATGCCTTTATACTCATCTAAACTGACAGTTCTTCTTTCCGCTGAATTGCGAAAACGATCACCGATATCTTCGTACAATTCAAAACGCGAATCCTGTAGCCGTTCATTTATATCTAAACCTTCTGACACAAAAAAATCAGCTAATTCTGATAACCGTTCTTTAAATTTTTCTTCATCATCTGAAGTGGTTATATCTGAATCAGCCGCCTGAACAACAGATGAGTTAAAGGGCAATAATGAAAACATAAAAACAACAGATAGAGCAAGAGCGAGTTTGGAGAGAGCTGACATCATGGGGGAGTTTCTAATTTAATTCTTTGGGACAACAACAATAGTGTATTGAATTATACACTATAACTAAAGCACATTTTTGTAAATTATTATTCTTTTGAGCTTAAAATAATAATTAACACGCATCAATTTTAGATGCGTGTTAGGTTATATAACCTCAGACCTTTACAGATGTTTCCTGATTCCTTACATAATTTACATTTATATGTAAAAAGCGCTCTGAGTAGTAAAAACAACTGTTAATTATTTTTAACTATCCATTTTCAGGTCATCCAGAGAGAGTCCTTCCATCAGTGAATCGTAATTGGAGAGATCTTTCGGCAGAATGATGCGGTTCTCTTCTTTTCCAAGTCCGCTAAGCACGCCCAGGTATTTCTCTTTAAGCTGAAGCTGCATAGCATCCAGTCCATTAGGTTGAGATAGTGCATCGGCAATTTTCTCAATGGATACGGCGGTTGCCTCTGCAATGGATTCAATTTCCTGAGCCCAGCCCTCAGCTTCATTAATCCGTCGCTGCATTTCAGCTTCCGAGATATTAACGATTTCTGCACGCCGTCCCTGAGCGTC
>PWFZ01000322.1 GCA_003555185.1 Balneolaceae bacterium
AGCAGACAATCATTCTGCTTTGCTATTTTCGATAACGCCTCAATATCCGTAATCAACAATAGCGGGTTCGATGGCGTCTCAATCCACAGCAGCTTTGTATTCGGTTTAATGGAACCTTCAACCAACTCCGGACGACTCATGTCTGTCGCCTCAACTTCGAGTCCCCACCGGCTCATAAATTGATTCAGATATGCGCGCGTTCCGTGATACAGATCTTCAGGAATCAACACGTGATCGCCCGGATCGAGCGATTGAAAAAGAGCAGCCGTTGCCGCCATCCCCGATGAAAAAGCTGCGCATTGCCCGCCCTCTTCCAGAGTCGCAATAACCGCCTCCAACTCTGCGCGGTTCGGGTTTTCATTTCGGGTATATTGATCACCCCGCTTTTGATGATCGGGATGGTGGTGAAAAACCGTGCTCCTAATTTCAGGAGAAATCAATGGCCCCTCCGGCTTTAGTTTTTCGCGATGTACTCCGTGAATCGATGTGGTCTCAGGCTTTCTTTTCATAGCGTCTAAAGTATGATAAATCTCAGACTTTTCGTTACCTCAGTTTAATGAAGTTGTGTAAAGATTTTTTTATCTAAGCTTCTGTAACGATGAGTGATTTCTGAACTCTATAACCCACATTAAACATTTTATAATCCGGCTCCTTATATTCGTTTACTTCTTGAATAAACACATGCTCTTATGAACTTTCAAAACAATTCCCGGACACATTTGGTTCTACTCCTGTCAGTCTTAATTGTGGGAAGCTTAGCCATTTCCTGCACCTCCTCAGAAAAGCTACTACAGCGCGGAGAGTACGACCAGGCTATTGACAGGTCAGCTGAAAGGCTAACAAAGAAGCCAAGCAGGACAAAAGAGTTAAACGTACTAAAAGAAGCCTTCGAATTAGCAAATTCTTTTGATTTAGACCGTATTGAGTTTCTCGAAATGGAAGGCCTTGAGCAAAATTCGATCGAGATTTTTCATCTATATGAGCAACTCAATCGTCGGCAGAATGTAATCAGAAGACTACCGGCAAAAATAAGGAGTCAATTTACTCTGGTAAATTATAATCGGGAAATTATAGAAGCCAAGAACCTTGCTGCCGATACCTCATATATTCGGGGAATTGAACTTTTAAATCGTGGTGACAGATTGAGTGCCCGTAAGGCTTACGAAGAATTCAATCGAATCCGGGTCTTTTTCCCAGGCTACAAAGATGTAAATAACCTGCTCTACGAAGCAAAATTTTACGGCACAAAAAATGTGCTCTTTGTCATAGAAAATGAATCTGACAAAGTGTTACCGGCCGATTTTGAGGCAGAGCTCAAAAAAGCAGCACTTAAGGATTTAAATACAAGATGGCTGAATTTTGATACCTATGCCGACTCGCTAGTGCATTATGATAATTATGTAGTGCTGAGTATTCGCAATATAGACGTATCACCGGAGCGCATAGAAAGCAGAACCTTTACCGAAAGACAGGAAATTCAGGATGGTGAGCGATATGAGCTCGATCAAAATGGAAATGTTAGAAGAGATTCCCTCGGTAATGATATTAGGGTTCCGAACATGGTCACAGTTTCGGCAGAAGTTACTGAATCAAGGCAGGCCAAAAGTGCATTTGTAGGCGGCTCGATTGATTATATAGAACTAACAACAGGCCAACTAATTCGAACAGACAATATTTCTGTTGAAGCTGTATTTGATCATTACTCAGCCCTGGCATCGGGTAACGAAGCGGCTCTTTCACACGAAACTGCCAAAATGATACAAAATCGGCCAGTACCTTTCCCGCCCGACGAAATTATGCTAATGGATGCGGCAAGCCTTCTTAAAGACCAGGCAAAAAATCATATTGCTGCGAACCGGCGGATGCTTGAACAAGTAAACTAGAGTTCTTACATGAGATCAACAGTATTAAAGTGGCTTAAAGGGACCGGGATTGTCATCCTATGGTTATTATCAGGCGTACTGATTTTAGCCATATTCATGGGGGGACTTTGGGTTACCGGAGGATTTCTGAAGGGATATCCCGCGCTGCTTCCAGCCATTATTGCTGCTTTTTTTATTAGCAGAGTAGCTGTCGCTCGAAGCTCTTCAAATACAGGTAAATTATTACGGCTCATACCGGTCACTATTTTTTTGATGGTTGTTTTCTGGTCAATGATCCCCATGGCACCTGATGAACTCGAACCGTTTCCGGATGAGCCCAATATGGAAATGTGGGATTTGGGAAACAATCGAATGGTGTCCATTTCTCATCACAGGCCACCGGATGATTTAACCGAACGCGAAGAAGCCATCATATTTGTTCACGGCGGACCGGGAGCATACGTTCGGGATTTTGACCGCGATTTTGCCGCATCATTTACCGAAGAGGGTTATCACGTTTTTGTTTATGATCAGGTTGGTGCCGGACGATCACCCATTGTTGATGTTCAGGATTATACCCACGAAGCGAATGTTATGGACCTGCATAATATCATCAACAAGGTTGATAAACCGGTCATATTATTCGGTCAATCTTATGGTGCGGGACTGGCCAGTTCGTACCTGGACTACCATAGAGGCGACCATAATGTGCGAAAAATCATCTTAACCGAACCCGGACCTCTTCCGGGAGCATATCCGCAGTCGGGCCCCTATTATGATGAGAAGACTACAAGCGCTGAGAATTTTGATGATCCGGGATTCTTTGAAGCTGTAAGCTCCCCCCGTTTATTATTTGGGATGATACTCCCGGTTGGCAATAAATTCATTGGCCAGCAAGAGATGATGAACAGCATAACCCCGGAACTTCAAAAGAAAATAGTCGCTACATCTTTTTGTAAAGAGAGCGACGAAGACATTCCTGAATTTAAACAACTTCGTGTCAATCCGCTCGCAAGCAGAAATATTCGCTCATCATATATGGAAGAAGAAACTCCAAACCTGACTGATATAGATATTCCGGTGATGATGCTTCTTGGAGAATGCAGCTATTTTCCCCGTGGGTATGTAATGGAGTATTTCGAGGCATTTTCAATTAACAGAAGCCACTGGATTCCCGGTGTTGGCCATATTTTATGGGGAACCGAAAATGGAGAGCAACTAACCCGCGAAGCAATGCTAAGCTTTCTTGACAACACTGAAATGCCCCTGCCTAATGAACCTGACTACGACTCCAGGTTTGAATTTATTGAGCAAGGGCGGTGAAATCGGTAGCAATGCCACACTCATTTCATTACCCAATGCCGTTTACTTTTAAATGATGAATACATGGAGTGATGAGTGGCCTTATGTTTATAAACTGTTTACCATAAAACAGAACTTCAAACACAAGATTTAACGGAAATTATGGAATTGGTTTTCATCATTCCAGCATCGACGCGCTCAATGTAAGATGTGAGTCTTCTTTTCAATTTATTGATTGCTTAATTGAACGCTCTCTATCACATAAAAATAGTTGAAATTCGATTTTCAAATCACCGCGTCTCTCCGTATTTTTCTCAAACTTCAAAAACGACAGATTTGGTGCAGACACCACACAAGTTTAGACATACAAAAGAAATTCAGTCCGACGCGGTCTCCGTAGTCGGATTTTTTTTGGCCTGTTCGCAAAAATTCTCACCCACTCAGGAGCTAAACATTAGATGAATACACCCAAGAAAACCCCATGTATTTTAGCACTATCCGACGGTACCATTGCACATGGAAAAGCCGCCGGGAAAATAGGCACAACTGGCGGAGAAATCTGCTTTAACACCAGTATGACCGGATATCAGGAAATCTTTACTGACCCGAGTTATTTCGGCCAGTTAATGATGATGACCTATCCGCACATCGGTAATTACGGCACAATGAGCCGGGACGACGAAGCACGAAAAGTGATGATCTCCGGCTTGATTGTACGTTCGTTTTCCGATGAGTACAGCAATACTATAGCTGACGGAAGCCTTCAGGAATATCTGGAGCGAAACAACGTAGTTGGGATTACAGGAGTAGATACCCGAAAACTGGTTCGCCATATTCGAACAAGTGGTGTGATGAATGCTGTGATCAGCTCAGAAATCACCGACGAAAAAGAGCTTATTAAAAAAGCCAAAGAGTGGGATTCGATGGTTGGTCTTGAACTCGCCACACGGGTTACACGAAAAGAAGCACAAACGGTACCGGCAGATGGGCCATTTAAAATTGCTGCATTTGATTACGGCATTAAGCAGAACATCAT
>PWFZ01000277.1 GCA_003555185.1 Balneolaceae bacterium
GGTAATACAAGAACCGAGATGATTGTGAGCTCCCAACTCATCATCAACATAAATCCAAGAATGAAAAATATCCGAAACAGATCCCCGATCATATTCACAATTCCATCCGACAAAAGTGAGCTCAGCGCTTCAATATCACTTGTTGTTCGGGTGATAAGACGTCCGATTGGATTTTTATCGAAAAATTGTACGTGAAGGGACTGTATTTTTTTATATACAGCATTTCGGAGACTGAATAGCGCACCTTGCCCAAACCAGCGGGTTAAATAGGTATTGGCAACCAGAATAATAAATTCTCCTAAAAGTGCCGCTACTAAAAGTAGTATAATCCATAAAAGACCTTCAACATCACCTATAGCAATGTAGTCATCTACTGCTACCTGTGTAAGCTTAGGGCGGATAGTCCCTAAAAAAGCAGCTGACAGAGTCAGAAATATGGCGAGTATAGCCCACCATTTATACGGCTTAAAAAAGAAGTAAAGCCGTCGAATCAATTCAGAATCGACGGCTTTAGATTTTTGTTTAGAGCTCAAATTATTCTGATTTAAAACCTGTCGAAATCGTCAAAAGGTGTTCTTGGTGTGATAGGTTTTGGTTTTCGCTCCGTTCTTTCCTCCGATCGATTGGAACTATCTCTACCTCTGCTGCTGTCGCTTCTCGAGCTTCGTTTAGATGGTTTTCTATCTGAAGAAGATGAAGGTTTATCTGTCCTGCGACTTCTTGTTTTTCCGGAAGAACGTTTTTTATCTACTTTTTTGCGCTTTCGGAATTTCTTTTTACTGTCGTCAGAACTTTTTCTGTCGGAACCATCAGATCCGCTGCTATCGTCAATTTCTTTCAGATATACTTTTTGCTGAACAATACCTTTCTCCTGTGCGGGATCGGTATAGATTGGGCGTAATTCAGTTGCCAGCCATGCAGGAAAGAATTTCTCCCGAGCTTCACGTAATAAAATGAATGGATTTGTATATCGTGCTGAGAAATGCGTAATCACCAGAAGCTTTGTCTGTGATTCATTCGCTACACGGGCTGCATCTATCGAAGTTGAATGACCCGTTTCGGCAGCTTTATCAGCTAAACTTTCACTGAATGTTGCTTCGTGGTAAAGAATGTTAGTATTCATCGCTAATTTCACGGAATTCGGACAGTATTTTGTATCGGTGATATAGGCGAAACTATCGCCGGGTCGCGGATGCCCTACAATATCATACGATTTTATGACTGAGCCGTCTTCTAATGTAATATCTTCACCGGCTTTAAGAGCTTTAAACTCTTCATCCTTAGTGATGCCCATTTTCTGTGCTTTATCTGCATCCACTTTTCCGGGTTTATCTTTTTCCTGAAAGCGATAGCCTAAACAGAATTTCGTGTGATTAAGTGGCCGGGCTTCCACATAATATTCCTCGGCATCAATCACGCGTTCAGATTCTATATCCTCTTTAACTTCTACATAATTGATTTTATAATTCAGGTCAATTTCTGCAAACTTAAAGTTCCATTCAACGAACTTCTTTATTCCTTTTGGTCCAATGATATTTAAATCTTTTTCCCGTCGCTGAAGTTGTAGAGTAGACAGAAGTCCAAACATTCCTGCAAAGTGATCGACATCAAAATGAGAAATAAATATGTTTTCAATTTTAGACCGTTTTAAACCGGCTTGAAGCATCCGCATTTGTGTGTTTTCCCCACAATCAAAAAGGTGAATATCACCTTCTCTCCAAACGGCTAAAGATGGTAGATGTCTGGTTGCAGTGGGTGTAGCTGAAGCTACTCCTAAAGGTACTATGATCATTTTATCTCCTGTTATGTATTGGGATATTTGCGTTTCAAACAAATAAAACCCGTTATTTTTTAAGTTTAAATTTGAGCTAATTCTTGTTCGAGTAATTGTTTACGATACATTTTTGCATAACGTCCTTTTTTCGTTAGCAAAAGATCGTGAGAACCACGTTCTACAATAGAACCTTCTTCAATATAAAAAATTATATCGGCGTTTTTAACTGTAGAAATTCTATGCGAAATCATTATTGTTGTTTGTCTTGAGCGCTTGCGTCTTAAGTGCTTCAGAATTTCATCTTCTGTTTTCGTATCTACGGCGCTCAGTGAATCATCTAATAGTATGATCGCCGGGTCTTTTATAAGCGCTCTGGCAATGGCCGTTCTTTGTTTTTGACCGCCCGAAAGAGTTATACCACGCTCACCTACAATGGTCTCAAATTTTTTCTCAAAATCCAAAATATTAGTTAATACCTGAGCATCATCTGCTGCTCTCTCTATTTGTTTCATACTTGCGTCATCAACTCCAAAGGCTATGTTCTCTTTGATAGTAGTAGAAAACAGAAATGTTTCTTGCGGAACATAACCAATTCCTCTGCAAAGTGCGGCTGTAGACCATTCTTTAATATCTATATCATCAACTTTTATTGTTCCCTCAGTTACATCAAATAAACGGGGTATCAAATTTATAAGCGTGGTTTTCCCGGATCCGGTTCTACCAACAAATGCAACATTCATTCCTGGTTCAATTTTAAACGTAATATCTTTTATGGCATACTCTTCTGCACCGGGGTATTTGAAGGAAACATTATCAAACTCTATTGCACCTTCAATTTCTTTGGAAACCCCTACATCTCCGGCAATGTCGCGTATTTCTATTGGTTCCGTTAGCACTTCATCCACTCTCTCCCAGGAAGCAAGTGATTTTTGAAATGTGTTAACTGTATATCCCAATGATGCAACCGGCCATGTTAAGTAAGCAACATATATCACAAATTCTGCAATATTCCCTACAGTTATAGAACCATCAATAACCATCAACCCCCCACGCCAGACTACAATTACCACCGACACGCCGATGAGAAAATTTAGTGTAGGATGGAATAGCGACTCAAGCATATCCAGTTTAAGTTTTTTCTGCCTGTATGATTCACTTTCTACCTCAAACCGTTTTTGTTCGTGCTCTTCCCTGTTGTATGCTTTGATTAATCTGATACTCGAAAACGCTTCCTGTGCGCGTCCTGCAATAGCTGAATACTGTTCCTGGATGATAATCTGATACTTATTTATAAATCCACTCACCCAATATGCAAAGGCCGACAGAAACGGAAGCGGCAATAGCGCCCAAAATGTTAGTTGTGGATTTACAATAATCATCATCGTAATGATAAACCCGGCTCGTGTTAGTGTATTGATCGTATACATTACCACAGGGCCAAAGTACTCACGCACTCTGTTGATGTCTTCTGTAGCCCTTACATAAACTTCGCCGGCTTTATTTGATTCGAAATACCGCTGTGGCAGAAGCAGCAATTTATCCATCACTTTATTTCGGATATCAAACTCAATTTTTCGGGAGCTGACAATCAGCGTTTGACGGGTTGCAAAAAGCAGGATCCCATAAAGCAATACCGTACCAATAAGAAGCAAGGAGTTGTAGGCCAAAATCTGACCCGCTTCACTAGAGAAGAGAATTTCAAAAATGGAAGATGTATCGGTGTGATATTCATCACCCAGCTGCTCAACTTCGTCCATTGTCTGACGAATCAGAACAGGGATCCAGATCAAAAAGAAATTTGACGCTGTAAGAAAAAGGCCTCCCAACAGGAAGGTGCCTTTATACTTTTTTATAAATTGATTTAACTTTCGTAAAGAATCCACGTCACTTAAAATAAAGGTGAGAACCTATAACTATCTGTGGATTATTTTCATTCAATATCTACTTACCGTATTTATTAATCCACTGATGAGCAAGCTTATAGCCGGAACAAAATGCACTGTCAACTGAATTACCATCAAAGTAATCACCGACTAATGCAAGAGGTGCATCATCCATTTCTAGTTCAAAATAAGGAGCATTTAACACCTTTTGTGCCCTGCTGTATCTCCAGTAATGAAGCTGACTCCATTCCGGAGACGAAGCCCATCCACCAACAATTCCGGATAGATGATTGAGCAGCTCTTTCTTAATTACTGACTCATCTTTACCATATTTACCATAAAGGTGCCGCGTAAATCCCGGGGTAGCCTGAGTAACTAACGAACACTCCTGGCCACCTGACTTTTTTGTGGCTTCATTCGAGATAAACTGCAGCGCACCGCTATTGCATAACCCTCCCTCCCAATCGGGGATTTCACGATCACCATAGCCGGTCATCAATGTATAACACCGTGCGTAATTAACTTCATCTA